>NZ_DATMLH010000128.1:0-12590 GCF_035570115.1 Mycobacterium sp. | reverse complement strand
GGTCATAGAACGAGTCCGGGGTGCGGTTGACGATCGCCATGATCAGCGGGCGGTCGCCGGCCACCGGACGGCCACACAGTGTGGACTGCACCCGTCCATGGTGCCTGCCCCTGCCATTTAGGCGGCGCTCAGGGCGCACAGTGATCGCTACTAGCCCTGCGGTCGCTTGCCGGCCGCGACCTCGTCCGGATATGCGTCGTAGAACGGCACATATCCCTCGTCGCGGCCGGCCAACACATACAGCGGGTCCTCGATGTCGGGGCCGTAAGCCTCGTCGCGCAGATCCACCTTGCGGCTCTTGAACGTGGTGGTGTGCTCCATCGTTTCGACCACCCGCAGGAACAGCGGCAGCGCATAGGTCGGCAGCTGGTCGTAGACGGTGTGGGCGAGTGCTTTCCCGTCGAACTCGGCGCCGTCGCGCAGTTTGACCGCGGCCATTCCGGCGCGCCCGCCAGTACGCGGAATCTCCACGCCGAAGACAGTGCACTCCTCGACGGACTTGTCGGACCCCAGCGCCCGTTCCACCTCGGTGGTGGCGACGTTCTCACCCTTCCAACGGAAGGTGTCGCCGAGTCGGTCGACGAAGGCGGCGTGGTTCATGCCCTGAGGGCTCATTAAGTCACCGGTGTTGAACCAGCAGTCGCCATCACGAAAAGCGTTGCGCACCAGCTTCTTTTCACTCGCCGCCGGGTCGGTGTAACCGTCAAACGGTTGCAGCCGGTTGACCGGGCTGAGCAGCAGACCGGGCTCACCCGCGGGCACCCGCTGCACCCGGCCGTCCTCGCCGCGCAGCGGCGCGCCGGTGTCGTGGTCGTACCGCACGTACGCCAACGGCGTCGGCGAAATCCCGGTCGACTTGGGAACATTGAAGATGTTGATGAACGCGGCGTTGCCCTCGCTGGCAGCGTAGAACTCGCAGACCCGCGCGATGCCGAACCGCGAGGTGAACTCGTCCCAGATCTCCGGCCGTAGCCCGTTGCCGGCGATCAGCCGCACCTTGTGCGCGCGATCGGTTGGTTTGGGGGGTTGGTTCAGCAGATAACGGCAGATCTCACCGATGTAAATGAACGCCGTGGCCCGGCTGGCGATCACTTCGTCCCAGAACTTCGATGCCGAAAACGACTTGCCCAGCGCCAGCGTCGATCCCGAGTTGATCACCGATCCGAGCGCGACCGTCAGCGCGTTGTTGTGATACAGCGGCAGACAGCTGTACAACGTGTCGGAACCCTTCAGCCGCAAACCCAGCCCGCCGAACGCCCCCAACGCGGCAAGCCACCGACGATGGGTCATCACGCTGGCCTTGGGGTGCCCGGTGGTGCCGGACGTGAAGATGTAGAACGCGGTGTCTTTTGCCAGCACCGCCGACGCCGACGCGGGGTTGGTCGTGGGCGCGGTGGCGGCGAGGCGCTCCACCTCCTCGATCGTCGTCGGCGTGACGCCGGGCGCGCCGCACTCGTCCACCGTGTCAACCAAGTCGGATTCGAGGACCAGCACTTTGGCGTCCAGCAGCCCCAGGCTGTGCGCGAGAACCTCGCCGCGCTGGTGGTAGTTGAGCATCCCGGCGACCGCGCCGCATTTGACCGCGGCCAGCATCATCAGCACCGCATTGGGCGAGTTGCGCAGCATGATCCCGACCACGTCGCCACGACCGACACCACGCGCTGCCAGCACCGCGGCATAGCGGTTGGCGGTCGCGTTGGCCTCGCGGTAGGTCAGTTGCTGCTCGCCGAACCGGACGAACACCCGGTCGCCGAACCGGGCGGCGCGTTCCTGGAACACTTTGCCGATCGACGTCTTGGAAGTCGGCCGGGCCAGCAGCCCGGTGAGCACCCCGCGGATCATCACCGGAGCGTCCGTCAACAAGCCAGGCACCCGGGTCGCGATATCGATCAGCCCGACCGACGTGCGGGCCCCGGAGTCGTGTTCGGACACTGTTCTCCCTCGATTCGCGCGACGACAGATGGCGGCCAGCCTAACCCGCTCAGCGGGGTGTGCAGGCCGCCAGTGCCGCGCTCACCTCGTCGACTACCACCAGCCGGTCCAGCGCGGCTTGCGACACATAACCGCTGTCGACAAGTCCGTCCAGCCACGCCCGTAACCCATCGAAATGTCCGGCCGGGTCCAGCATCACCACCGGTTTGTTGTGCATACCGAGATACCCGCCGGTCCAGGCCTCAAACAGCTCCTCCAGCGTGCCGATGCCGCCCGGCAGCGCGATGAACGCATCGGCGCGGTCCTCCATGATCTGTTTGCGCTCCCGCATGGTGTCGGTGACGATCAGCTCGTCGGCATGGGTGTCGGCGACTTCGCGACGCACCAGCATCTTGGGGATGACGCCGACCGTCCAGGCGCCGCGGGCCCTTGCCGCGGTGGCCAACGCGCCCATCGCGGAGACGTTGCCGCCGCCCCAGACCAGAGTCCAGCCCCGGTCGGCGATCGCTTCGCCGAGTTCGGCGGCCAACGCCAACAACTCGGGGTGAATGGGACCGGAAGCGCAATACACACAGACCGCCCACGCCTGCGATGCATCGCGTTTGGATTGCACAGTCGAAACCCTAGTAGACCTAGTAGACGCACTAGACCGCCTTGCCGCCGAGTGCATTTGGGCCTATTGGCATGCTGCCAGGGGTGCGCGCCATAAAATCCGGCGGTGCCGACTGCTTGGGTTACCGCGCCGGCGGAAGCCGTCCTGCAATCGATCGCGGCCACCTTCGACGACCCCCAGACGTCCGGCGTGGTGCTGGTCGGCGTCGACGGCGCCGGCAAGACGCTGCTCGCGCGCACTGCCGCCGAAAGGTTCGCCGCGGCTAAGCCCTCGACTGTCACGCGCCGGGTGGTGGGCACTGCGACCAGCCGGATCGTGCCGTTCGGCGCGTTCCGCGCCCTGCTCGACATCGACGAGGCCGGCAGGCCCGCCGAGCTGCTGCGGGCCGCGCAGGAATCGCTGACCGCTGACGGCGGCGAGCTGCTGTTCGTGGTCGACGACGCACACCATCTGGACCACCTGTCGGCCACGCTGGTGTACCAATTGGCGCTGAGCCGCGCGGCGCGACTGGTCGTCACGGTCCGTGCCGACACCGAGCTGCCGGACGCGGTCGCAGCACTGTCGGCCGATGAGCTGCTGACCGTGGTCGACGTCGAGCCGCTGGATGAGCCGACGACCGCCACACTGCTGGCATCGGCCCTGGGCGCGCCGCCCGATGCCGCGGTCACCGACGAGGTGTTTCATCGCAGTCAGGGCAACCCGCTGTACCTGCGGCATCTCGTCGACGACGGTGGCCTGGTTCGGGTCGACGGCGGCTGGCGCTGCCGCGACCAGAACCGCGTGTCGCTCCCGGCCCTGATCGACGGCTATCTGTCCGGTCTGCCGACGCCGGCTCGCGCCGTGCTGGATTACCTCGCGGCCGCAGAACCACTGCACCGCGGCGACCTGGCGGCGCTGGCCGGCGAGCCCGCCGTCGAGGGAGCGGAAACCGTCGGCGCGATCGCCTGCGATGAGCGGGAAATGGTGTACGCGGGCCATCCGCTCTACACCGACCGGGCCCGCGCCGCGCTGGCACCGGCCACCGTACGGGCGCTACGAACATCGCTGGTCGAACAGCTGGCGGCTCGCCCATCCGGTCACATCGGCGACCGGCTGCGGCTATCGGCGCTGACCGTGGACAGCGACACTCCCGAGGCGGTCGCCGACGTCCTGACCGCGGGCCAACAGGCGCTCCGGCTGGGCGAGTTGGAGCTCGCCGAACGGTTCGCGCGCGCGGCCCTGGACCGGTCGGGGGGACTGGCCGCGCGGCTTGCGTTGGCGCACGCGCTGGCCTGGCAGGGCCGTGGGCGAGAAGCCGGCGCGGTGCTGGAGGCGGTGGACCCTGAGCGGTTGTCGCCGTCCGAGCTGATCGAGTGGGCACTGCCGCGAGCCGCCAACCAGTTCTGGATGCTCAGCGAGCCGGAGCGGGCCACTGCGTTTCTGCAGACAACGCGGAACCGGATCTCGGCGCCGACGGCGTTGGCGACCCTCGACGCGCTCGCGGCGACCTTTGCGATGAACGCGGGCACTCCGCTGCGTGCGTTGCGGATCGCAGGCGAGGTGTTGGCGTCGCCGCACGCCGACGGGGTGGCCGTGGGATGGGCTGCGTCGGCGGCGGCACTGAGCTCAGCGCGCACCGGCCGGTTCGACGACGTCGAGGCGTTGGCCGGGCGTGCGATAGCCGCCGACCATCCCGGTTTGCTGCGATTCACCAGCGGCTTCGGCCGGATCACCACCCTGCTCATGGCCGGGCGGCTCGACGAAGCCCGCGCATTGGCGCAGCGCTACACCGACTTCGCCGAGCTGCAGCAGCCGGGCCGGGCGATCGGCGAGACGTTGGTGGGCTACGTGGCAATCGCCCAGGGTGATTTCGACACCGCCGTCAAGCTGCTGAGCCGCGCGGCCGATCCGTTGGGGCGGACCGGCTATTCATGGGGTGCGCTGTCATTGACGCTGCTTTCTCAGGCGCTCGCCCAGCAAGGTGAACACCTCGAGGCCGCAAAGGTCTTCAGCCGGGCCGAGTCTCGGCACGGCCTCAAGTCGACGCTGTTCGCTCCGGAGTTGGCGCTGGCCAGGGCTTGGTCGAGAGCGGCTCGCGGCGACTCGACCGGCGCGATCGAAGCCGCCCGTCAGGCCGTGCAGGCCGCGGAACGCGGCGGGCAGTCGGCGATCGCGCTGCGCGCGCTGCAGGACGCGACGCGGCTCGGCGACACCCGTGCGGTGCAGCGGGCCGAACGCCTGTCGGTCGAGGTGGACTGCGTGCTCGGCAGGCTCACACTGGCGCACGCCCGGGCGCTGGCCGACGGCGATGCCGCGGCGCTGGCCGACGTCGCCGCCGACTTGGCGGATCGGGGAATGCATCCTGCGGCCGCCGACGCCTCGGCGCAGGCGCAGCGTATCTAGCTGCGCAACCGCTCGGAGAAATTGGTGCGTGGGGGGCGTGCTCGGGCGACGTAGCATCAAGTCATGGATTCGCTGCAGGTTGATCCTGGAGTCATACGCGCCACGTCTGGTCAACTTGCCGGGGTGGCCGGTGAACTAGCGGCACAGAGTCTTACCCAATCATTGGGCAGTGCGGCGCACGGCATGGCGGGCTTGCAGACCGGCGACGCCTGCACCCACGCGGCGACGGTGTTCGACAGCGAGTTTCACCAACTGGGCTCGAACCTAACCACGATGGCGCAGAGCCTGCAGAAGGCCGCGGACAGCTATGCGTCCACGGATGCAGCCGCTGGACAAAACATCAAGCATGCGGGCGACAGCTTCGGGCCGTAGCGCGTGAATCAGGTTAACGCAGTGGACTTTTGACGGCCGACGGATATTACTGGCGCAGTTCCCCGGTGATCTCGTCGCGTCCGCTCTGGTGATGGTCGTTCATGTTGCGGCACTCCCCAAACAGCTGGACTGAGCCGCGGTCGGGGTAATTTCCCGGGCCCACGGTCACCGCGACGTTGCCCTTGTGCGCGAGCTCGCCGAACAGGTGCATGTCCGGCGGAGGGCCCGGCGCCCAGCCGGGTTGTTTGGCGGCCGCGGCGGCGACCTGTTTGCTCAGCACCTCTGCGTCGACACCCGGCGGAATGACGAACGCCACATCGACCCGACCCTGGTAGGGCGGATCGCCTTGGTCATTGCAGGATTCCCACTCGAAGGTCGCATAGGTGATCTGCAAGCCGGCGGCCTTGACGACTTCTCTGGCCGGATCGACGACTTGTGCCCGAGCCTGTTCGTCGGAAAGCGGCTGCGCGGACGGGCCCGCGTGGGCCGGACCGGCCTGCGCCTTTCGCTGGGAGGGAAACATGACCGAACATCCTCCTAAAACTGTTGCCCCGCATATGAGTACGGCAACAAGCGTTGCGATGCGGCGCAAGGATTCTCTGTTAAAAGCCATGGTCATCCTGCACTGAGCTGCCCGGGCGGTCCCATTCGGGATCGTGAATCACGGGAATGGTTGTACCGCCGATCGGCAATGGCACGTCGCCGATCACGGGGATGTGCACCACCGGCGGTTTGACCACGGTCTGGTCGGTCCTCGGGGCGGCGAGCATGCCGTCGCCGGCCAGGTTGGATGCATGGCCGGAGACGATGTCGGTCATGCTACGCAGAGATTCACTACCCAGCTTGTAGTAGTGCGAGTGGTCGGCGGTGCTGATCATGTTGGAGCCCGGGACTTCTGCGCGGAAGCGCACCGCTCCGAAACCCTCGTGTGCCGGGTCAGCACCCAGACCGGCCGACGACCCAACCAAGTCGCCGAGAGTGTGGTTGATGGCATTGGGTATTCCTGGGCCGGATTCGCCGATCCAACCGACCGGGTCGGTCGAGGCGTCACCGACGTACACGTTCCCGCCATTGAGGTGGAAATCGGCTGCGCTGTGCGCCAAGTCGGTTCCCGGGCAGCCCAACAGGACCGCATCGTTGGCCTGCATGCCACTGTGCGCGAAGGCATCCGCCACCGTCGTCGACCCGTAGGAGTGGCCGATCACCGTAAGGTGCTGAGGAACACCGGCGTCATGGGTTACGCCGAGGCTATTGACATCCCATGCCAACGCGTCACCGCCCGCGCGCGCCAGTCCCGGGTTGGCGATGTTGGGGTCGGTGAAGCTTTCCGGGGTGTCATAACCCATCCAGGCGATGACCGCGGTCGGGTGGCTCGGGTCGGCCCTGCGGGATTGGTCGTACAGATTGTTCGCGTCGTCGTGGTTGTCGGACAGCCAGCCGTTTTTCACGCTGCTGCCGGTCCCGGGCACAATCACCGCGGTGTTCGGTGACTTGTCCGGGTTGCCGATCGCGATGGCCGCTTTGCCCCTGCCGTTGAACGCCGCGGGGTCGTACGCCCACAGCATCGTGGGCCGCAGGTTCCTGTCGTGCCGTTCCTGCTCGCTGATGTCGCTGTAGCGGCGGTGATCGGTATTCGTGTTGATGCCCAGATCGTGCAGCAGGCCCTCTTGAGTCCTCTGCGCGTTCTGGTAGCGAGTGATATCGCTCGCCGAAAGCCCGTAACGGCCAGGGTCTTTGACGACGTCGTCGACCGACACCCCGTGTTGGTGTGCGGTGTTCTCGACGCGGTCGAGGTCGTCGTTCATCACCTGCACGTTGACGTTATCGCGCACATCGGCGGGAATGCCGTCGAGGTTGCCGAGCAGCGGCGGATGTTGGGCGATGAGCTGTCGCTTCTGGTCGTCACTGAGCGAATCCCACCACCGCTTCACATCAGCGGGCGCAGCATCCGGCGAAGGAATCTGGATCTCTTGGCCGTTCACCTTGACGGGCGTGTTCGGTATCGGCGATCCCGCTGCCTCGGCGATCGCCGAGGCGGTCTCCCGGTCGACATCCTCGAACGTTTGCAAAAGCTTCTTGAGCACCGCGGAGGCCTTGTCGGCGATGCCATTGAGGAAGCGACCGATCAGCCACTGGTGCGGTGTCACAGTTCCGTCGTCGCCAACCGAGAAGCCCAACTCGCTGAGCGTCGACACCATATCGAGGATCGCGCTCCGAAGCGCCCCCAGCTGTTCGCCGCCGTTCTGCAATGCAGACTGCAACTCCTGCAATCGGATCCCGACGCGCTCCTGCATGCCGATCTGCTTGAGGCCCTCTGCCAGGGCCGCCGACGCCGCCTGCCCCGTCCAATGCTGTTGCATGAAGGACAACATTTCACGTTCATCGGTGATGACCGTCTGCAGCTCTGCGTATTTGCGTCCGGCATCAGCGGCGGCGTCGAGCAGCGCATTTGGCTGCGACGCACGCACCGTCGAGACCGAAACCGACATGAGACCTTCCTTGGCTTGACCAACTCTGATGCTGCCACAACCAGAACGTGCGCCAATGCACCAAAAGAGCGATCAGCTGCTCAGGTATCCCCGCAGCATCGTCACGGCGGCGGTGATCTGGTCGACGGGCACCCGCTCATCGCGGGTGTGCGCGAGATTGGGATCGCCGGGCCCATAGTTGACCGCGGCGGTGCCCCTGGCCGCGAATCGCGAGACGTCCGTCCACCCGTACTTTGCCCGCACCTGCCCGGCGGCCGCCTCGACGAGGGCCTTAGCGGCGGGTTTGGCGAGTCCGGGCAGCGCGCCGGCGGCCAGGTCGGTCTGCTCAATCCGCACGTCGAGGCCGTCGAAAACCTGGTGGACGTGGCGCAGAGCGGCGTCCGGCGAACGGTCCGGCGCGAAGCGGAAGTTCACCGTCACCGACGCCGCGTCGGGGATGACGTTGCCAGCGACGCCACCGTCAATGCGCACCGCCGACAACCCTTCGCGGTAGGTGCAGCCATCGATCCCGACGCTGCGGGCCTGATAATCGGCCAGCCGATCCAGCACGGCGCCCAGTTTATGAATAGCGTTGTCCCCCAACCACGATCGTGCTGAGTGCGCTCGGGTCCCGGTCGCGTGGACGACAACGCGCAGCGTGCCTTGACAGCCGGCTTCGATGTAGCCGCCGGTCGGCTCGCCGAGGATTGCCAGATCAGCCGACAGCCAGTCGGGCAGCTCACGCTCTATTCGCCCCAAACCGTTTGCCGTTGACTCGATTTCCTCGCAGTCGTAGAACACCAGCGTCAGATCATGCGTAGGCGCGGTGACCGTGGCGGCCAGATGCAGGAACACCGCGTCACCCGACTTCATGTCGGAGGTGCCGCAGCCGTGCAGCGAATCGCCGTCTCGGCGGCTGGGCAGGTTGTCGGCGATCGGGACGGTATCCAAATGCCCGGCCATCAGCACCCGGGTCGGGCGGCCGAGCGCTGTGCGGGCCAGCACGGCGTTGCCGTTGCGGATGATCTCGAAATCGGACGTCTGGGCCCGCAGCGCGGCCTCCACCTCGTCGGCGATGCGTTCTTCGTGCCGCGACTCGCTGGGGATGTCGACCAGAGCCGCGGTCAGCTCGATCGGGTCGCCGCGTAGATCCAGCACGATCCCAGCGTAGTGGGTGGGCCGGGTTCGCTGAGCAGACGTAACGGCCCCCCCGACCACCGGCGTGTCGGGGGCCTTGACGTCTCTTCGGCCGGAGAAAGTAGCGTGGAGCGCGTGACTGCAGCTTCGGGTATTGGGTTGGCGACGTTGGCCGCCAACGGGTCCGTCCTCGACACCTGGTTTCCCGCACCGGAACTGATCGAATCGGGCGACAGCGGCACGGTGCGGCTGTCGGTGGCGGAGGTTCCCGACGAGTTGGCGGCGCTGGCCGGACGAGACGACGATCGCGACACCGAGACCGTCGTGGTGCGCACCGTGATCGGCTCGCTGGATGACAAGGCCGTTGACGCCTACGACGCCTACCTGCGACTGCATTTGCTCTCGCATCGACTCGTCGCGCCGCACGGATTGAATGCCGAGGGCTTGTTCGGGGTGCTGACCAATGTGGTGTGGACCAACCACGGGCCCTGCGCGGTCGAGGATTTCGAGATCGTGCGGGCCCGGCTCCGCCGCCGCGGCCCGGTCGCGGTGTACGGCGTGGACAAGTTCCCGCGCATGGTCGACTACGTGGTACCGACCGGCGTGCGGATCGCCGACGCCGACCGGGTCCGGTTGGGCGCACATCTGGCGTCGGGCACGACGGTGATGCACGAGGGCTTCGTGAACTTCAACGCGGGCACACTGGGCGCCTCGATGGTGGAGGGCCGCATCTCGGCGGGTGTGGTGGTCGGCGACGGCTCCGACATCGGCGGCGGCGCGTCGATCATGGGCACGCTGTCCGGGGGTGGTACCGAGGTGATCTCGGTCGGCAAGCACTGCCTGCTCGGCGCCAACTCCGGGCTGGGGATCGCCCTGGGTGACGACTGCGTCGTCGAAGCCGGCCTGTATATCACAGCGGGCACCAAAGTCGCACTGCCCGATGGGACTTCGGTCAAGGCCCGCGAGCTCTCCGGCGGCAGCAACATGCTGTTCCGTCGCAACTCATTGACCGGCGCGGTCGAGGTGGTGTCCCGCGACGGCCGCGGCATCGCGCTCAACGAGGATCTGCACGCCAACTAGGCGCGTCAGACGAGCACTTTCGTGGGCATCACGGTTGGCTTGACTCCGTAGCGCGGGCCCATGCCGTAACCTCCGCGACCGGCCGAGGCATACGCCGGCATACCGGCCGCCACCGTGCTCATGCCGCCGCCTCCTTCGGCGGGCGCGGTCCACCCCGAGCCCGCCAACGGAGCAGCGGCGGCGGGCTTGACCGGAGTTGCTGCGGACCAACCGGCCGGCACCGACAACTTGCCGACCAAGGACGCTTCGCCCATTCCCGCCGACAGCGGCGCTCCGCCCACGCTCGCAGCACTCGCCGAGGAGCCAGCTGGCCAACCCGCGATACCCATACCGCCGTAAGCGAGGGGAAGGCTATGACTGAGAAGGCCCGCGTCCGCGGTATGCGCATACAAAACCCCGGTCGTGATCCCATTGAAGGCGTTCCAGGCCCCCATATCGAAAAGTCCGTTCGGGATGTTTTGCACCAGACTGTTGCTGAAGAAATCGGCCAAGGCCTGAGCGGGTGCCGCTGCTGCGGAAACCGGAGATGACAGCGACTGCGTCGCGGCAGGCAGCGCGGACACCAGCCCGGGCAGTCCGACCGACGTGCCGCTGGTGCCAGCGGCCTGGGCGACCGCGGCGGCCTGGGCGCCAAGTCCGCCGGGATTGGTGGTCGACGCCGGATCGCTCAATGGGACCAGCTTGCCAGCGCTGGCCGACGAGCCGGCATACCCGTACATGGCAGCCGCGTCCTGGGCCCACATCTCGCCGTAATGAGCCTCGGTAGCTGCGATCGCCGGGGTGTTCTGCCCGAGGATATTCGTGGCGACCAGGGCCGCCAGCTGAACCCGGTTCGCCACGACAACCGGCGGGGGCACCGTCATCGCAAACGCGGCCTCGTAGGCGGCTGCGGACGCCATCGCCTGGTCGGCCGCGTTTTGAGCGGCCGTGGCGGTGGTGTGCATCCATCCCACATAGGGCGTGGCCGCGGTGGCCATCGCGGCCGCGGACGGACCCCGCCACTCGTCGTCGGTGAGCGTCGAGATCACCGACTGGGAGGCATCGGCGGTGGTATTCAACTCGGCCGCCAGGTTGTTCCACGCCGCCGCGGCGGCCATCATCGGCCCCTCCCCCGGGCCGGTGTACATGCGGGTCGAGTTGACCTCTGGGGGTAATGCTCCGAAATCGAAAGTCATTTCTTTTCGTCCTTTTCTGGCTGGTGAATTTCGGCGGTAAAGGCGGGCTAAACGACGGTCGGCTTGGGCATCACGGTGGGCTTGACGCCGTAGCGTGGCGCGCCGAGGCCATAACCCGAGCGTCCGGCCGAGGCCACCGATGGCACGCCGGCCGGCATCGTCGTCACCGACGGGGCATGTGGCGCAGGGCCGGTCCAGCCCGCGCCCGTCAATGTCGCGGGAGCGGAGTTGGCCGCACCTACACCCGCCGCGGCCCAGCCGGGCGGCACCGACAACCCGCCCAGGGAAGACGCCTGACCCACGCCTGCAAAGACCGGGCCCCCAACGGCGGCCGCCTGCGCCATTGGGGCAGTCGGCATGAAGGGGGCGCCCGCTGCGGCGGGCCATTCAGGCTCCCAGTTCACCGCGCCGGGAAGGAACTGACCCTGGCCCAGCGCGATGAAGTCGGACGAGGCCGCGCCGACGTTTTGGAACCAGTTGAAAGGGGTCCCGATGGCGGCGCCCGTCGAGGACGACACCTGCGCCGGAGCCGTTGCCCCGGAAAGTGCCGACGAGGACGTCCCAGATCCGGTCAGCCCGCCGAGCAGGCTGGACAGCGACGTTGAACCGGTCGCGGTCTGGTTGGCCGCTTCGGTATCCCCATAGGAACCAGCGCTGGTTCCCAGGGTGTTCACCAGCATCTGGTGGATCGTCGCGGCTTGGGCGCTGACCTGCTGGTACCAAGTACCGTAGGCGGAGAATTGTGCGGCCTGCAGCGCTGATACCGGGTCGGCGGCGGCCGGAGCGACGCCTGTGGTGGGCGCAGCTGCCGCCACATTCTGAGCAGCCATTGACGTGCCGAGGGTTTGTAGTGTGCTCGCCGCACCCGTCAACGCTTCCGGCTGCGTAGTCACGAAAGACATGAATTTCTCCTCACGCAAAAAAAGCCGACCACTGAGGGTTCGGCGGTGGTTGTGTTCTGTGGCAGGGCAAGGAGGAGCCCATGAATGCCACTTTCCCAAAATCTGCCGGAAATACTCCAGTAATGCGCAGGTAATACGCGCAGCAATTTTGGGCACGGATGCCTGCTAATCACCCATGGTGGAGTTGAACCCTGCCGAACAGCCGATGCGGTCAGATCAACCGCTGGCAGACACCTCTGCTACACCGGTACCCAGAGTGGATTGCAGCGCCGTTCCCTTGGTTTCGGGAAGCAGGTAGGTGCACACCAGGCTGGCCAAGGCGAGGATGGCCAGCATGGGACCGACCGCCCAGCTGCCATAGGTTGCCTGAAGCGTTCCGGCAATCAGTGGCGGCAATGCGCCGCCGAAGATGCCGGCGGTATTAACCGCCAATGCCGATCCGCTGTAGCGGTAACGGGTGGCGAACAGTTCGGGAATGAACGCTCCGGTAGGCCCGGAGCCGATCGCGGCGATCGCGGACATGCCGACG
>NZ_DATMLH010000127.1:0-9489 GCF_035570115.1 Mycobacterium sp. | reverse complement strand
CAGTTGAATTGCAGCAACGCTGGGGCGGCCAGCTCTACTGGTACGACGGCAGCCACGTCGGCCACCTGTTCTCCCGGCGTGTACAGCGGGTCACCGAGCGATTCCTGAGCGGTATCACCCAGGAGTCGAAAACCCGTACTGCCGAATGATCCGGGAGCGAACCGAATTCAGCTCGTCGTCGAGGTCATGGGCTTGTGGCACGGCGACCCACTGAAACGCGATCCCGAACACCGCCGCGGTGATGTCCTTGACGGCGGCATCGATGTCGAGATCGGACCGAACCGAGCCGTCCTCGATGCCGTTACGGAGACCCGCCTCGACCTTGATCGCGCCACTGATGAGTTGGGCCTGGACCCGTTCGCGCAAGGGGGATGTGGTCTTCGCCGCTTCGAACGTGGCAACGAACATCGCCCGCAAGAGTTCGCTGTCCTCGCCAAGGATGTCCTGTATCCGATCGAAATGCGCGAGGACCTGCTGCATGCCAGTCGTGCTGGGATCGGGTTCCGGGTTGAGCCGCTTCACATACTCATGAAGGAAAACTTCGAGGATGGCGTCCTTGCTGCCGTACCGGGCGTGCACCATGGCGCGGCTGTATCCCGCCCGGCGCCCGATTTCTGCGGCTGTGGTCGCTTCCCAGCCCTTCTCGACGATCAGCTCAGCCGCGGCGTGCAGCAGGCGGCGGTTCGATAACTCCACGCGCTCGGGCTGCGTCAGCCCGCGTACAGGGGACGGCACGGTTGCATTTTAAACGCTCGACAACTATGTTAGTTGTTTATCGTCAAATATCTTTCAGGAGCTCGATGGTGACACTGGCCGAAGCGCGCGTGCCGCGCGCAATCGACGAAGTGACTGCCGGGTGGCTCAGCGAAGCGCTGCGCGCAGACGATGTCGCGCGGAAACCGATGGTCATCAGCGGCATTCGCGTCGAACAGATCGCACAGGACAGCGGATTCTCGTCGTTGCTATACCGGCTCCACCTGACGGGCCAGCCCGGCGTGCCGTCGACGTTGATCGTCAAGCTGCCCGCCCAATCCGAGGCTCGCTGGGCGATGGACATGCTGGGCGGCTACCGGCGAGAGCTGGCGTTTTACCAATACGTTGCCGGCAGGGCCCCGATAAACACACCACATGTCTACGCCGCCGGGATGGTCGAGGACTCAGCGGATTTCGTGCTGGTGCTCGAGGATCTGCGAGACTGGGACAACGCTGATCACCTGGCCGGACTGTCCATGCATCAGGCTCGGTTGTGTATCGAGCAGCTGGCCGGCATGCACGCCTGGTCGGTCACCGCCACCGATCCCACGGCGCTCGACGCGTTTCCGAGCCTTGATACGCCGATCGCACGCGAAATACTGCATCCCGCCTTCGAGCTCGGATGGCGCGTGTACCGCGACAGGTCAACGGTTGCGGTTCCCGACGCGGTGGCAAAGTATGCCGATCGGTTCGTCGAACTCGCCCCGAAAGCGCTGGCCGCCTTGACGGTACGGTCGATGTTGCTGCACGGGGATATCAGGGCCGACAACATGTTCTTCGACGGGGACTCGCTCAAGATTGTCGATTTCCAGTTCGCATCCCGGGGTGCCGGTGTGGCCGACATCGCTTACCTGGTGAGCCAAGGCTTGCCCACCGAGGTGCGTCGTGGACACGACGAGCACCTGGTCCGCGAGTACCTCGTGCGGCTCGCCGAGGGCGGTGTCGTCGACTACTCATTCGACGAGGCGTGGCAGCACTACCGCTTCGCGGTCGCCTATCTCATGCTGCTCCCCGTCATCACCCTGGTCGGTTGGGACACGATGCCGGAACGCTCACGCGCACTGTGCCTGAAACTAACCGAGCGGGCGGTGGCAGCGATCGACGAAATGGCCGCGATGGAGGTCTTCGAATGAGTCCCGCAACCCGCACCGCTCGCGAAGTGGTGGAGCTGTACAACCTGGTGGTCTGGAACGAGCGCAACCTGGACCTGGCCGAGGAGTTGTTCGGCGACAGCGTCATCCGGCACGAGGTCGGAGAGGCGCAGACGCTGACCCACGCCCAGGCGGTCCAGCGGGTGGCCGACATGTGGCAACGGTTCGACAGGCTGCGCTTCGACCTGAATATCGTCGTCGACGGCGACGACGGCGAGCACGTCGCGATCGTCTACGACTCGTCGATGACCATGAAGGACGGAACCGAGACCAACGTTGCGAGCATCGAGGTGTTCCGGGTCGTCGACGGGAAGATCACCGAGGTCTGGAATTGCGGTTACAAGCAAGGGGTTTGGAAATGACCAAGACACTCGACGAATTGGGCTACTACCTACTGGCCGGGGCCGGTGGTGAGGGGCCGGCGACCTTGATGGACGAGGCGCGTCGGGGCGAGGAGTTGGGCTTCGGCACCGCATTCATCTCCGAGCGGTGGAACGTCAAGGAAGCATCGTCTCTGGTCGGTGCCGCGTGCGCGGTAACCAGCCGGATGCAAATCGCGACCGCCGCAACCAATCACAACACCCGTCACCCGCTGATCACCGGATCGTGGGCGACCACCATGCATCGGCTTTCCGACGGCCGGTTCACCCTAGGCGTCGGCCGTGGGATCGCCGCGATCTACGGGGCATTCGGCATACCAGCGGTGACGACCGCGCAGATGGAGGACTGGGCCCAGGTCATGCGCCGGCTGTGGCACGGCGAGGTGATCTTCAACCACGACGGGCCGATGGGCAAGTACCCCATACTCTTTCTCGACCCGGACTTCAACGAAGACATCCGACTGGCGCTGGTGGCCTTCGGGCCCCACACGCTCGCGCTTGGGGGCCGGGTTTTCGACGACGTCATCCTGCACACTTATTTCACCCCGGAAACGTTGCAGCGCTGCGTCACAACCGTCAAAACAGCCGCGGAAGAAGCGGGCCGTGACCCGGATAGCGTGCGGGTGTGGTCGTGCTTCGCCACGGTTGGTGATCATCTGCCCGAGCAGCTGCGACTGAAGAAAACCGTCGCGCGGCTGGCCACCTACCTGCAGGGGTATGGCGACCTGATGGTGCAGACCAATAATTGGGATCTCGCTGTGCTGCAACGGTTCCGGGAAGATTCGGTGGTGACCTCGATCGCCGGCGGGATCGACCACAAGGCCACCCCGGAGCAGATCGAACACATCGCCACCTTGATTCCCGACGAGTGGCTGGAGCCGTCGGCGACCGGGTCGGCCGCGCAGTGTGTGGCACGCATTCGCAACGAATTCGGCTACGGGGCCGACGCGGTGATCATGCACGGCGCGACCCCCGACGAACTCGAGCCCGTCGTCGCGGCGTACCGAGCGACCTGATAGGAAAAGGTATGTCGCAGTACTTGAAGGAAAAGGTCATTATCGTGACCGGCGCAGCCAGCGGCTTCGGCAAGCTGATTTCGGAAAAGTGTGCCGCCGGTGGGGCGAAGGTTGTCGGGGTCGACGTCAACGTCGAAGACTTGAATGAGGTCTTCGGGAGCATCCGGGCCGCTGGTTTCGAAGGCACCACCCACGTTGCGGACGTCACCGACATGGCCCAGGTCCGCGCGGCGAGCCAACATGCCCTCGACACCTACGGCCGCATCGACGTGATCGTGAACAACGCAGGCGTGATGCCGCTGGCATTCTTCGCCGACCACGAGCGTGCGTGGGAGAAATGGCACAAGGCGATCGACATCAACATCAAAGGCGTCGTCAACGGCATCTCGGCCGTCTACGACACGATGATCGAGCAGGGCCGAGGCCAGGTCGTCAACATTTCATCCATCTACGGCAACGCCGGGACCGAGGGCTCAGGCGTCTACAGCGCCACCAAGGCGGCAGTCGATGTGCTGTCGGATTCGTTGCGGGTCGAGGCCCAAGGCAGGATCAAGGTGACCACGGTCAAGCCGACGGGCGTCCTTGGAACCAATCTCGCCGGCGGGGTCGTCAACGAAGCGGCGATCATCGGCATCGCCGGGCAGAAGGGTGCACAGTTCGTCGAGAATGTCGGCAACTTCCAAAACGGAGCCCTTCGACCCGAGCAGACCGACGTGGACTCAGTGGAGTACTGGCTGATCACTCCCGATGACCTGGCGAACGCGGTGGTACATGTCATCGATCAACCCTGGGGAATCAACATCAGCGACGTGACGGTGCGAGCCAGCGGCGAGAACTACGTCTGCTGACCCTCAGGGCATGATGACGGTCCGGCTCACCGGCTCGGCGGCGGCTTGCCGGCTGGACAGGCCCCGCCGCAACGAAGCCAGCAGCGCGTCGCGGGTTTCGCGGGGATCGATCAGCTCGTCGAAACCCATGTGTTCGGCCGACCGATACGACGCCTGTAGCTCGGCTTCGCGCAGCTTGGTCGTGAGGTCCTCGCCGGCGTGCGACGCACGGCTCAACGCCGCAGCGCTCATGGCGCCCATCGTCGCGCCGGGATAGGCGAAGGTCGCTGACTGGTTGTCGAAACTCAGCAGCGACATCACCATCGAGCCGAACCCGTAGGCCTTGCGCAGGGTGAGGTGCAGCTTCAACGTGGTGGCCGCGGTCTGGGCGGCGAACATCCGCGCGCCGGCCCGCAGCACGCCGGTGCGCTCGGACCGACTGCCGGGCAGCATGCCGGGGTTGTCGGCGAGGAACACGATCGGCAAGTGGAACGAGTCGGCCACCGTGATGAAGTGCGCTGCTTTGTCCGCGGCGTCGGCGTCGATGGAGCCGGCCAGCACCTTGGGCTGGTTGGCGACCACCGCGACGGGGTGGCCGCCCAGGTGGGCCAGCGCACAGATCATCGCCTTGCCGAACTGCGGCTGGACCTCGAACCAGTCGGGCCGGTCGAAGACCACGTCGAGCACTGCCCGCATGTCGTAGACGCGGCGGTTGTCAAGGGAGACGATGCCGAGCAGCTCCGGTGTCTGCCGCGGTTCGCTAGTCTCGTCAGCCGGCAACGGTGGCGGGTACGACCACGCGCTCGACGGGAAATACGACAGGTAACGGCGGATGTCGTCGAGCACGGTCTCGTCGTCCTCGGCGGCGTTATGGATCACGCCGCTGGGCAATGCGACGTCCGGTCCGCCGAGGTCCTCCTTCGAGATGTCTTCTCCGGTCGACTCTTTGACGACCGGGGGGCCGGCGGTGAAGATGGCGCCCTGGGAGCTCATGATTCGGAAGTCGCACACCGGTGCGACCAGCGCGCCGTGTCCGGCCGAGGGGCCAAGGACGGCGGCGACAGTCGGAACTCGGCCCGAGCACTGCGCTTGCGCGAGTAGGTCGGTCGGGCTGCGCCCGTAGTGCCCGCCGGTGGGACGATAGCCGGCGCCTTCGAGCAGCATCACCAGCGGAATCTTGTCGCGTAGCGCCAATTCTGCGATGCGGTAGCGCTTGGAGTTGCCGCCCGGCCCGATGCTGCCGGCCATCGTGGTGAAGTCCTCCGCGCCGAGCATCACCGGCGAGCCGTTGATCAAGCCGGAGCCGACGACGATCCCGTCGGCGGCGATCTCTCCGCCCACGAGCGTGCCGAGTTCGCGGAAAGTACCCGGATCAACGAGGTGATCGATCCGCGCTCGGGCGTCGAGCTTGCCCTTGCCGCGGTGTTTGGCAAGCCGGTCCGGACCGCCCATCGCCCGCGTGTGCTGACGGCGACGGTCGAGGTCGTCGAGCGTCTCCTGCCAGTCGGGGGACTTCGTCATGGGCATGTCCTCACTCGTCGGCTGTTACGTACCGAATTGCTTACTGTAGCGTCAGCGAGAGGGAGGCGGCCAGCGGCCGAGTGACGAGATGGAGATGGATGGGAGATGGAGTAGCGCGATGGGGATCCGGTTGACGCCTGACGAGGCGTGGGAAGCGGTCGGTGCGGCGCATACCGGCATTCTGACGACTCTGCGCCGCGATGGTATGCCGATTGCGTTGCCGGTGTGGTTTGTCGTCGAGGATCGCACGGTAGCGATGATGACTCCGTCCGGCACCAAGAAAATTGCGCGCGTCCAGCATGATCCCCGGGCGTCGTTTCTCGTCGAATCGGGGGAGCGCTGGGTTGACCTGCGCGCCGTTCATCTCACCGGACGGGTGGAGATCGTCCGGGACGCCACGGCGAGCTCGCGAATCGAGGCCGCCGTCAACGACAAGTATGCGGCGTTTCGTGCACCCGTTGCCAGCCTGCCCGCGGCGACCCAGACGTATTACGCGAGTCAGGTATTTCTACGCTTCGTGCCAGACGGCCGAATCCTGACATGGGACAACTCCCGCATCGCAATGACGAAGTCATAACGAAGTAGCTGGTGCGACATGGCTTTTGCGGCCATCGGGATAGCCGAGATTGACCCTACCGAATAGCTTACTGTAGCTTCACAAGTATGAGCGCCACGCCGGCGTCCGGCCTCAGGGTCGACGGGGGCATCTTCACCGACCTCGCTCGGGTGCCGGAACTGGCCGGCGCGCTCGAGCGACAGGGCTACGACGCCTGCTGGACCGGCGAAATCAACCACGATCCGTTTCTGCCACTGCTGCTGGCGGCCGAACACACCACCCGACTCGGGGTGGGCACCAGTATCGCGGTGGCTTTCGCGCGCAACCCGATGATCGTCGCCAACCTCGGTTGGGATCTGCAGGCCTACTCGCAGGGCCGGTTCATCCTCGGCCTGGGCACCCAGATCAAGCCACACATCGAAAAGCGATTCGGTATGCCCTGGAGTCATCCGGTGGCCCGGATGCGCGAATTCGTGGAGGCGCTGCACGCCATCTGGTCGGCCTGGAAGGATGGCACCAGGCTGCTGTTCGAGGGTGAGTTCTACACCCACAAGCTCATGACGCCGATGTTCACGCCTGAGCCGCAACCATTTTCGGTGCCCAGAATCTTCATCGCCGTTGTCGGCGAAGCGATGACCGAGATGTGCGGCGAAGTCGCCGACGGCCTACTGGCCCACGCGTTCACGACGAAGCGGTATTTGCACGAGGTGACGATGCCGGCGGTGCAGCGTGGCCTGCTGCGCTCTGGTCGTGATCGGCGGGCATTCCAGGTGGCGTGTCCGGTGTTCGTGGTGACCGGCAACGACAACGCGGAATTGCGGCTGGGTGCGGCCGATGTCCGCAAGCAGATTGCCTTCTACGGATCAACGCCCGCCTACCGCAAGGTGCTCGAGCTGGACGGTTGGGGGGCTGTGGCGACGGAGTTGCACCGACTTTCACTGCAGGGGGAGTGGGATGCCATGGGAGCTCTGATCGACGATGAAATCCTCGACGCCTTCGCTGTCGTCGCGACGTACGACAAACTCGCAGGCGCGCTTCGCACCCGCTGCGAGGGCGTCATCGACCGAGTCATGCCGGCGTTTCCCCGCACCGTTCCCGCGACAACTATCACCGCCGTACTGAAAGAGTTGCGTCAGTGAGGAGCTGCCCATGAGTACGCCGACGATGGACGAATCCGCGAAGGTCCTTGCCGATCCGCTGGCATATGCCGACGAGCCGAAATTGCATGCGGCGCTGGCTTATCTGCGTGCCAACGCTCCCGTGTCCTGGGTCGAGGTGCCGAATTACCGGCCGTTCTGGGCGATTGCCAAACATGCTGACATCATGGACATCGAGCGCGACAACGTGTTGTTCACCAACTGGCCGCGCCCGGTTCTGACGACGGCGGAGGGCGACGAGCTGCAGGCCGCTGCAGGTGTGCGCACACTGATTCACCTGGACGATCCGCAACATCGGCTGGTGCGCGCGATCGGCGCGGATTGGTTTCGTCCGAAGGCGATGCGGGCGCTGAAGGTTCGCGTCGACGAGCTGGCCAAGAATTACGTCGACAAGATGATGACGGTGGGGCCCGAATGCGACTTCGTCCAAGAGGTCGCGGTCAATTACCCGCTCTACGTGATCATGTCGCTGTTAGGGATCCCCGAATCGGACTTCCCGCGAATGCTCAAGCTCACCCAGGAGCTGTTCGGAAGCGACGACAACGAGTTCAGACGCGGCAGCTCGAACGAGGATCAGCTGCCCGCATTGCTCGACATGTTCCAGTACTTCAACGCTGTCACCGCGTCGCGTCGTGAACACCCGACCGAGGATCTCGCGTCCGCTATTGCCAACGCCCGCATCGACGGCGAACCGTTGTCCGACATCGACACGGTGTCCTATTACCTGATCGTCGCCACCGCCGGCCACGACACCACCAGCGCGACGATCTCGGGCGGCTTGCATGCTCTCATCGAGAACCCAGACCAGCTCCAGCGGTTAGGCGAGCACCTCGACCTCATGCCGCTGGCCACTGAGGAGATGATCCGATGGGTCACTCCGGTCAAGGAATTCATGCGCACCGCCGCCGAAGACACCACGCTGCGTGGAGTCCCGATCGCGGCGGGGGAGTCGGTGCTGTTGTCGTACGTGTCCGGAAACCGGGACGAAGACGTCTTCGAGGACCCGTTCCGCTTCGATGTTGGCCGCGATCCCAACAAACACTTGGCATTCGGTTACGGCGTGCATTTTTGCCTGGGTGCAGCGCTGGCCCGGATGGAGGTCAACAGCTTTTTCACCGAGTTGTTGCCGCGGATGAAATCCCTTGAGTTGACCGGGGCGCCGCAATTCGTGGCCACGACGTTCGTCGGCGGACTCAAACACCTTCCCGTTCGCTATCAGCTCCACTGAGCATGGTTAACAGTAGGCAAACGCGGGCCCTTGATTAGGGAACACCGTCAGGCGGAAATGCCAAATAACTTTCAATCTGACGATCTCCCGTGATAGACCCACGGATAGTGGATACCCCTAACGGCTTCGTGGGAGGAACTAACGTCATGGCTGTCGCACGGTGCATCACCGCCACCGCCTTTCTTGCCGGTCTCGCTCTCGGACTTGCCGCCCCCGCCGGTGCGTGGGGACCGGCCGGGCCTGCACCATTTCCCGCTGACTTCCAGACGGACGGCCACTACATAGGGACTCAGATAGACCCAAAAACCGGTCAGCCGCTCACGATCGAGGGTCAGCCGGTCACCAACAATTGGTACTTCACTCCCTGCGGTGACGGATGCGCCTCAGCAGCTCACACGCCCGGTGGACCGCCGTTGGGGCAGTATAATTTGGTGAATGGCCAATGGGTGCTGGACACCACCGATGAGGCAGAATGCCCGGACGGTACCAGGGTTCCCAACGCCATTGCTGCCCACCGCACGTTGGACCCGAACACCCTCACGGGCGCGATCCAAGAAACCAGCATTCAGCCCGCCTGCGGCAATCCATCCGGGGCGTCAAAGACTGTTCACTTCCAGCTCGCGCTGGCGCCCTGACCCAGCGGCCCGAATCCGCGCCCGCCGGCGAGGTCCACTCCTAAACTCGCACCATTGCGACGATGGTGTCTGAGGATGCGGGAGCAAGCCTGTGCTGGGTGTTCATCATGCGGCGATTTGCACCGCCGATGTCGAGCGGTCGATGAGATTCTGGCGAGAGGGGCTGGGATTCACCGAACTGTTCGACCACACGTTCCGCGGTAACTGGCCGGAGCTCTTCGGGGCCGGCTCGGATCAGCTACGGTCGATATTTCTGGGTGATCCG
>NZ_DATMLH010000126.1:0-44860 GCF_035570115.1 Mycobacterium sp. | reverse complement strand
ATCTGCAGGCCGGACTTACCCGGCGACCAAGGAACGGGTCTCGGTCCAAACGACCATGAGTTTGCGCTGGCTGAAAAACCACGCGCCGTTCTGTTTGACGAACGAGTCCAGATAGCGGATCGCGGCGATCATCAGGCTGCGCGCGGATCCGTCCACCTTGACGTGATGCGCCAGGCAGTACGTCACTCCCGAAGCGTGATCACCGTCAAGCACCGTGGTGCTTTGACCGTTGAAATGCATGGTGACGATGTAGGTGTTGAGTTCGTCGAACACTGGAGCCAACGCCGCGCGCCCCTCAAGGTGTTGGGTCGGCGACGGAGAGTGGGTGTCCATAAACACCTGAAAGTCAGTGTCCTCGGTGAACAGCGCCATCTGACCGGTGGCGTCCCGTCGGTCGGCGCAGTACGCATAGGCGTCGACCAACTCGCGGATTGCCAGCCGGTCGGCTAGCTGCGCCAGCGATAGATCGGAGTGGTCCCCGCGTCGGGAATCGGCAGATATCATCGCTGCGCCCTGGCTCTCCTGTCGAAACTTTTACCAACGCTCCGATCGTCGCAATCACATCGGTTGCCGGCGATGTCCTGGCCGACACTGTGCGCTCGTATCGGGTGTAACCGCTGACATCGTGCATAAAAGACACTCCGATACAGCGCCGGTTGAGCAACACGTCACGCACGGGCGGCACCTGGAAATCGGGGTGCATTTCGCCAATCCGCCCAGATCGAAAAGCGGTAATGATGCTCGTCGACCTGCTGCTGACCGCGACGGGTTCCTCACGGGCGCAGACGAATACGCCGATACCTCAAAACCCGGCAACCGGCCACGCAGTGACGACGTCACTACATGAGTCGGCTATGTACTTCGAATGCCAAGCCGAGTTCGATGACATCTCGCGGGCGCGACAGGCATCGGCCGGTGTGTTGTTCGATACGGCGCAACCGTTTGCGCACCGTGTTGGGGTGAACGAATAAGACGTCGGCGCACGCGCTTACCGATGTGTCGCTATCCAGCCACACCCGAAACGTTTCGAAGAGTATCTCGAGCTCCTGGCCGGGCAGGCCAGCAAAACCGTCTAAGGCCGCAGCAGCCGATTTCACCATGACACCAGGGGCGCTGACGGCGGCGGTGGCCAGCATCGAGCCGTCGAACACCTCCACCTTTGCGGCGGACTTGGCCGGGCCGCCCAATGACACCTTCGCAAAATGCAGCCCCAAGGGGGTGTCGCGCAGGTCTTCGAAACGGGCACTGACACCCACCTGGTGCACGGCCATCCGGGTCAACAACGCGATGACCCTGTCGAGATGGTGCTCGGAGGCGATGTGGGCGATGCCCACCTGGAGATCGGGCAGCAGCCGCCAGGCCGAGGCCACATCCAGACTGCGCAACTTCGACTCGATTTCGGGCAGGGCCTGATCGCCCACATCGCGGACTTCGGCCGCAATGACCACGAACGTGCCCTCAGCGGGCAGCCGAAGATAGTTCGCAATCTCCCACAGAGTCCAGGCGTCGTGGACTTGGCCGTGCAGCAGCGAGTCGATCATCACCGAGTGCTCAGACATCTCCTCGAGGACCTGCCTGCGCTGCTGGTCGCGGTAACCGGTGAACTTCGCCGTAGCGTACAGATCCTCGGCCGCATGCAGATTCGCCGTCATCTGATTCACGGTGCGAGCGTCGACGTCGGGATGGCGGGTCGCCTCGGCGGCCAACACCTGCCACAGCCGACGGAACCCAATGCGATCGCCCTCGATCACCGTTGACACCGCCATCCGTTGCCGGGCCTGCTCGGCTCCGAGCTGGATCGCGGGCTCCGGGTCAAACATGGCGGGGGCCGCCGCCGCCGCAATGCTTGACCGCACAGTGGCCACGCACGCCCTGTGCGCGCTGATCGGGGGCGGCACCCAGGCCGATTCGGACTGCTTGGGGGCCTCCATCGTGACCTTCACCAGGTCATCCACCAACTCGTCGGCTCGCTCGGTGAGCGCCGCCACGACACCGGCAGCGCGTTGCGACTTTGCCGTCCGCGTCGTCGACGGCAATGCTCGGGCGAACGGCTGGTTCATGGTTTCACCCCCAAATCTCAGCCATCGCGACGAAGTCGAACGTCTGCGGAGTCAAGGAAGACGGCGTCTCCGCAGACCAATGCCATGCGTCGATGATTTCTCCCTCCGCGTCGACCAGACCCGGACCGCCCGTGCCGGCGCAGGTGCGCACCGATTTGCATCGGCGGGCCGGTTCCCGGCGATATCTATTGCCACCATACGACCACGATGCGGTACTCAGAATAATCGTCACGCCTCGATTGATGTCTGATCGTCCCAAGGCGGGACGCGGCGCGTACGCTCGGGCAGATTGCGGTTTGGGAGCAGGTGACTGGCGTGGACGTCGTGGGAGAAGTCGTGACAGCAGTCCGGACCGGGCGGCCGATCGCCCGGCGAATCGACTTATACGGTTCGTGGGGTTTGAGATTCCGCGGTGATCAGGGCGCGGGGCTTCACGTTCTCCTGGAGGGGGCGGCATGGATTGTGCCGCCCACCGTTTCGCCGCCGGTGCGGCTCGGTGTCGGCGACGTGGTCTTTATCCGCACGGCCGACGGCTACGCCGTCGCCAACAATCCCGACACCCCACTACATGACGTGGACCCAACCGCACCCAAACAGCAGTGGCCGATCCCGACTCCCCTACCTGGTCAGCGTCCGGGCGCCGTGCTGCTGGGCGGATCGTACGCACTCGAGCGGGCCCGGCCGCATCCGTTGATCGCCCAGCTGCCCAGGTTCATTCATCTGCCAGCACGGGCAACCATCGGTGACCCGCTGCGCTCCGTGGTGGATCTTCTCGGCGCCGAGGTCCAGCACGAAGGCCCGACCCTTGGTCCCGCCGCCCCGGCCCTCCTGGATCTGCTGATCATTTACACCCTCCGATCGTGGTATGCCCGTGAGGCCGCGCGGGGCGCGCAAGGCTGGGCGGGTGCGCTGCGCGACAACGCGGTGCGGACCGCGCTAGAAAACATCCAGCAATCCCCCGGCACGCAATGGACGGTGGCCCAACTCGCCGCGGCGGGTGGAGTGTCCAGGACGGTGCTTGCCCGTCGGTTCCGCAGCCTGGTCGGCGAGGCGCCGCTGACCTATCTGACCCGCTGGCGGATGACGGTCGCGGCGCGACTGTTACGCGAAACCGACTTGCCCATCGAATCGGTGGCGGCGCGGGTTGGTTACGGCTCACCGTTTGCCTTCGGCAAGGCATTCAAACGATCAATAGGTATCGCTCCCGGAGGCTACCGGCGTGCCAACCCCGACGAGGGCAACTAACGCCGACGGGTGATACCAGCGGTCTCGCGGAGGTGCACTGTGCTCCGTGCAGCCTCCGTCCGAAGGAGGCCAGCTAGTAAGCGGACGCGCCTGCGTCCACGTTGATGGTGGCGCCGGTGATGTAGCGGGCCGCATCCGAGCACAGGTAGACGATCATGTTGGAGACATCTTCAGGTTCAATCAGATTCGTCGGTAAGATGTTGCGCATCGCCTCACCCAGTTCGGGGTTGGTTTCCATAAACTCAAAGAGCTGCTCATTGGCGGTCATCGGAGTGCTGACCCCGGTTGGGTGCACCGTGTTGCAGCGGATCTTATAGGCGCCAAGCGCATTGGCGTAACACCGCATCAACCCCACCACGCCATGCTTGGCCACCACATACCCGAGGAACCCATCGGATTTCAAGCCCAGCGTACGCATCGGGCCTTTAACTCCGGCGAGCGAGCTGGTGATGACGATCGAGCCGCCGTCGCCTTGAGTCAACAGGGTCGGAATCGCTGCCTCACAAGTGTGGAGCGCACCAGTGATCATGATGTCAATGCAGTCATGCCACGCCTGACGCTTGCGCGCCGGCGCGCCAACGATCGGCATGATGCCGGCGTTGGCCAAAACGATGTCGCATCGGCCCAATTCGCTGACCCCCTGGTCGAAGACGGCCTGCACGGCGGCCTGGTCGCGCGCATCGGCCCTCTGCGCGACGATTCGCCGACCAAGGGCCTCGACCTCTTTGACGGTTTGAGCGAGGTCTTCTTCGGTTGGACCGGGGTTGGCCACGGTGTCAAACGACTCGCAGATGTCGAAGGTGATGATGTCAGCGCCTTCGCCGGCCATCTTGATCGCGTGCGAGCGACCCTGGCCCCGTGCACCGCCGCTGATGAAGGCGACTTTGCCCTCGAGGACTCCCATGATCTGAGCGCTCCTATCGGTCGCGTGGTTTCGCGCCTGGCACGGACATCAGTCGGACATGGATGCAATCGCGGGCAGGACCTTCTCACCAAGCAAAGTGCAGCTGTCGAATACCTTTTCGTACTCCAGGCCTCCAAACGAGGGTCCGAACAGCGCCACGTAGTCTCCGATTACCGCGCGTCGTTGGCGTACCCGCTCGACGACCTGATCGGGTGTCCCGTAATTGTTCACCGCCACGAACCTTCGGGCGCTCTCCTCGAGGCCAAGCTCCTGGATGAGCTTGGCGCCTTCGGCATAGCTCTCATAGCCTTTTGTCTCCGCGAGGTGAGCCCCGCCGTACTCGTAATGCTGCAGCACCGAAACGTAATAACGCTGCATGTACTCGTGGGCCACGCGCTCGGCCTCGCCTTCATCTTCGTGAACATAGGTGAAGTCGATCAGCCAAGGGAGCGGGGGTTCGCTGTCATGAACCTCGCGATACCGATCGCGGTAGATATTGACCATCGGCATGTGCTCCTCGATGGGCTTCTGCACGATGAAGACCAGGCTGGCGCCGATATCGGCGGCGGCGGCGGCCGACTCGTCGGATCGCGCGACCGAGATGATGCGCCCATCGAATGACCTTGCCGGATATGGACGGATCGGCGTCTTCTCGTGCGGATAGAACGGTCCCGGGCCCGACATGTAGCCGGTCCTCAGCGCCTCAACGATCATTGGCGCAGCTTCGTCAAAGCGTCCGCGAGCTTCGCCCATGTCGATGCCGAACGTTTCGTACTCGACACGTGCGAGACCACGTCCGAAGCCCAGAACGAGCCGGCCATCGGACAGGAAGTCGAGAAGAGATGCCTTCTCTGCCACTCGGACCGGATCGTTCCAGGGAAGGATGACCGCACCGGTCACGAGGCCGATACGGCTCGTCCGCCCAGCGACATAGGTTAGGAACTGTAACGGGTCGGGCGCAATCGAGTAGTTGACGAAGTGGTGCTCTGGGCTGAGCACATAGTCGAAGCCGAGTTCCTCAGCGCGCAGGGCGATCGCCAGTTCCTGCTCGAGTACCTCGAAGTCGGTCATTCCGGGAATTGATTGGAAGAAGACCTGAACGCCTGTCTTCATCTGTGCTCCTTCGCGTTAGGCCGGGTTGGGCAGGCCGCGGATCAGGTGACCCTGCTGTACTTCGGACAGTTAAGCCGACGAAAAAGTCTGTGGCGATGGTCAGATGCGCAACGGTTTGCCACACGGGGTTGGACGAAGCAACAACTTCAGCCGGCTGAGCGCTCAACCTCACCCAGGCCGGCTCGGCGCGCATGACAGGGCGGTGTCGGCGTGCGAGCATCGTCGAGGAATGGACCGGACCTGCGCTGCATCTGGGCACGGATCGTGAGACCCGTTCAACGGGCGGGTTGCACGTGTCCGCCGGTGGCAAACGACGGCAGATGGCACAAGACACCGCCGTCGACGATCAACTCCTGTCCAGTGACAAACGACGAAGCATCCGTGGCCAGGTAAGCGACCGCTTGGGCAATATCGTCGGGCACCCCCGCCCGACCGATCGCCTGGTGTCGTACTCGCCGTTCAATGTCGTGTTCAGTCATACCCTCAGGGGGGATGGTGCCAGGACTGACCACATTGCATCTGATCCCGGCGCGTCCGTATTGGGTGGCAATCGAGCGGCTAAGCGCGACAATGCCGGCCTTGGCAACCGGATAGGCAACCAGCGCCAGGTCACCGGCGTGAGCGTGCACCGACGAAATGTTCACGATTGCGCCACCGCGATTATCGACCATGCGCTGCAGCGCCGAGCGGCAGCAAAGCATCGTTCCCCGAAGGGCTATGCGAATCATTTCGTCCCAGGTCGACACGGTGATCTCGGCAGCCGGAGTCTCCTGAAGTGCGAGTGCTATCGGGGCGGCACAGTTCACGAGCACGTGCAGCGGAGCGCCGAGGTCGTCAATGGCAGCAAAAGCGTCGGTGACATCGGCTTCATCACCGATATCGGCCTGCAGCGACACGGCGTCGCCGCCGTCGGCGACGATGCGGGCAGTCACTTGTTGCGCGCGGGTCTGGTCAGTATCGACGATGACGATTTGAGCGCCTTGTCGTGCAAGCAGATTGGCGATGCTGGCGCCGATCAGCCCCGCACCACCCGTGACGACAGCCGCTGTTCCCGCGAGGCTGCGACCCGGCCCCGTTAGCGCGCCCATTTCACTCGCGCCAACCCGTGCGCGGCGCCCCGGCCTGTGCCACCCTGAGCATCACTGGTTGCGACCGCCGGCTCAGGCAAGTCGCCGCAAGCGTGTGTTTCGCGTGGTCTGGGCTTGATCATCAAGGTCCTCACTCCACCAAACAGCCCCGGGCACAACCAGTTAGTGCCCATCAGCGTCGTCCGGCCGGCGCCCCACCCACGCTCCGCCGGTGGGTATCGGCTGCTTTCTTGCCCGACGCTGCCGCGGCAGTCAACCATTTGGTTAATCAGTCTGTCAACATCCGGCATTGCCGACCAGGCTCGGGAATTCGGCGGCGGCAAGGCGGCGCCCGACCACAGCGGAAAGCAGTCAACCAAAAGGTTGACTAAAAATCGAACGCGGGCTTACACTCATTTTGTTTCGCCATTCGCCGAGTGTGGGTGGCCGGTGGTCACTCGTGATACCCACTCGCTCACGGCCTCTCGTCCGAGTTGGCGCACACGTGAATGGAGGACAGTGATGCCTCGATGAGCCCGACATTGTCGTGCGCCTTGGTGACCGGCGCGGCAGGCGGGCTTGGCGCGGCGACTGCGCAAGCCATCGGCACCGGTGGCCGGCGCTTGATACTGGTGGATCAATCTTCCGACGGTCTGGCGCGCGTGACACGCTCGCTTCCCAACGATCCCGACGCCGTCCACAGCATTGTTGGCGACGTCACCGACGAAGACTTCTGCGGCACGCTCGCCGAGCGTGTCACGGCGACAGGTTGGCAATTGACGGGTCTGGTGAACAGTGCCGGCGTCATCAGCAGGACCAGCCTCGAGGAGACCAGCCGTGCCGAGTGGAACCGGGTGATGGCGGTGAACGTGACCGCGGTTTTCTCAGTGGTTCAAGCACTGGCCCCCCTGCTGCGCGAGGCAACGGGGGCATCCGTAGTGAACGTTTCATCGGTGGCCGGGCTGCGTGCGACACCGCGGATGCCCGCGTACAACGCCTCCAAAGCGGCGGTGATCGGATTGACCCGATCGCTGGCGATGGATCTCAACGAGTGGCATATCAGGGTTAATGCGGTGTGCCCGGCATCCATCGACACCCCGATGTCACGGTCTGCCACCGCAGGGCTTTCGGTAGAAGACGCGGCGGAGTACGAAAGCAGGCACTTCGATCGACAGCTGATGAACCGCTACGGCACCCCTGACGAAGTCGCTCACCTCATCGCATTCCTGTTGTCAGATCAGGCGAGCTTCATGACGGGCCTGGCGATTCCCGTCGACGGTGGATACACGGCCTGGTGACATCCGATGCGCCTCAAGCTTCACACCGACGTCCGCCGACTGATTCGACCTCGCGAGGCGGCGGAGGTTCGCCGCGCAGCTGCCGTGGCGCCGCCTGCTCTGCGGTTCAACCGGCTTGAGTTCTGGCCCCAAATGTCCCGTCGATTAGGAATGGAGATAGTTACCGATGGAAAAGGCACTCATCGTATCGTCCGACGGACACGCTATGGCGTTGATGCGCGATTACCGGCCCTATCTGCCCCCCGACCTACGCGAGGAGTTTGACGACTTCCTCAAGCTCTACGACGAACGGGGCCAAGGGCGGCGCACCTTTGACCAGTCGTCGCTATCTGCTCGATGCGATCCGGAGATCGTCGCGCAGTGGATGGACGAAGTGTTCGAGCGGCTGGACGGAAATCACAACTCGCAGCGCAGGATCGCCGAACTCGAGGCCGAAGGCATCTCGGGTGAGGTGCTCTTCCCCGACTTCGGGCTTCCGTTCGAACTGCTCCCGCCCTCGCAACTGTTGCTGCCCGAGAACGCTGGACTGCCTCGCCGGACACCCGAGCAGGTCAAGGCGGGAACCTGGGCTCACAACCGCTGGTTGGTCGACTTCATCTCCCCGGCTCCTGAGCGTTTCGCCGCGCTCGCGACGGTGGACTGGGATGACGTTGATTACGCGATCGACGAGATCAGATGGGCGAAGGAGGCCGGCCTGCGGGGTGTTCTGCTTCCCGCGTTCAGCGGCGAGGAGCCACTCTTCCACCCGCGCTTCGAACCGATCTGGGATGTCATCGAAGACCTGGAGCTGGTTGTGAATTCGCATATCTTGCTGTCTACCACCTTGAAGGTCCTCCCCTCAGTTTCCAGCGCGCCCCACCCCGCTTCGGCCATTGCAGTAAACGCGCCGATCAATACCTTCTTTTCCCAGCAGACGCTGACGCATCTGATTTGGGGAGGCGTGCTGGAGAAGCACCCAGGGGTGCGCGCGGCCTTCACCGAACTGGGTTCAGGCTGGATACCCGCTGCGTTGTCGGCTATGGACTACAGCTACAACGGCAGCTACCTGCGCCAAGACCACCGCGAGCTTCTTAAACTGAAACCGTCGGAATACTTTGCACGACAGTGCTTCTTGGGCTCGTCGACATTCTCCCGGGCAGAGATCTCGATCCGGCACACCATTGGGCTCGATAAGATGATGCTCGGCATGGACTACCCCCATCATGAAGGGACTCTGGCCGCGGCCGGGACCACCGAGTACCTGCGGGCAACCCTAGGTGCAGAACAGGTTCCCGTTGAGGAAGCGCGGATGATGCTTGGCGGCACGGCAATCGATCTCTGGGGCCTCGACGCGGCCAAGCTCCGCGAAGTCGCCGATCGCGTGGGTCCCGAATTGGAAACGGTCCTCACCCCGCCCACCGACGATCTCTTCCCCCGCGGCGATGTCCACAAGCCGCTGAGTGCCCTGATCCTGTAATGCGCCATCGCTGAGTGCTGAACTCAAAGGGCAGTACCGTCGAGGCCACCCACCGAACCGAAAGTTACGTTAAGGCAATTCACAAAATACCGACGCCCACGCGACTGTGACACCACTCGATCATCGACGAGAACACCCGGATCGCGCGCGGAGAGGTGTTAAGACAGTGACCGAACCCGCGGGCGCTGACAATGCTGACATCGGCGCGGGGGGCAAAGAACCGTCTCTCCAGCCGCATCCATGCGGGTCGACCGCACACCACAGTGTCTCGCGACCCGGTGATGATCAGCAGCGGCCCCCCCAGCACACGCGTGCGGTACACCAAGGGCAGCGAACGTCCCACTACCTCACGCACGTTGGCCGTTGTCTCCTTCAGCCGCTCATCGGCGACGAGGACGGCACGCTCCGCAGGGCCTGGCGCGTAAAGAGCGCGCCTCGTTCCGGGAATCGTGGTCCGGTAGCCGGCAGGAAGGCGCTCACCACCGCGAGCGGTTCGCACGGGCCACGTCGCCATCATGAAGAACAGCGGAGTCCCCGGCAACGGAAGATGGCTGAATCCCGTCAGGATCGACCCATCAACCGGCTCGACCGAACTGTCTCGCGCGGCTGACACTGCGTGCGCTGCAACGATGGCCGAACCCAGCGAATGGCCCACGGTAACAATGCGATTAGACAATGTGTCAGCCACGCTACCGTGACGCAGCGCCGTCACCACCGCCGCCAGTGCGGCCACGTGGAGGTCCAACGTGAGGTCCGCCGCCGGCGGATGACTGCTCGCGCCGGTGCCGATGCGGTCCAGGGCGAGGGTGGCATACCCGGCTTCCACGGCTGAGCGAACATAGGAATACTTGTCAGGTCGGTGCGGGAAGTCCCAGTAATGGCGGCCGTAGGTGTAGCCAGGCACCAGCACCTGGACGGTGCGCGCGTGCAACTGGTTTGTCCAACTCAGCGTACCGGTGATCTCCAGGCTGTGCCCGCGGACCGACAGCGGCACATTGATGTCTTGCCGGTTCATCCTTATCGGTTCATCGCGATATCTGTGTGCCTGCGCAACGGCCGAGCAGGCGGGTCGGATTGAGACCAGTCTTGGCTAGACACAGCCGCTCTCGTGACTGCGCAGCATGTCCGAGGATTGCCAAGGCCGTCGCGGTGGTGGTGCATTGTCGCAGCTGCAGACCGGGCGTGCGCCCGGTTACCGAATGCTCACCGGCAGGGCCTGCAAGCCCCGCAAAATGGCGTTTGGGCGGAACACCGGCTCGTCAGTGGCCAGCCGCAGTCCAGGCACCCGCGTCGACAGGGCAGCCATCGCGATCTGTGCTTCAAGGCGAGCCAACGACGCCCCAGCGCAGTAGTGCGCTCCGGCAGAAAACGCTAAATGGGGGCCATCGGCCCTGTCCACAATGAACTGGTCCGGATTGGTGAAGCGGGCCGGATCACGGTTGGCGCCGCCGATGAGGATGTTGATCATCTCTCCTTCCTTGACGACCTGCCCGGCCAGTGTTGTTTCTGCCAGTGCGATTCGGCTAGCCCGCTGCACCGGTGTGTCGATGCGAAGCATCTCTTCAACCGCCGAGCGCGCCAGTGACACGTCGGCGCACAGCGCTTTCCACTGGGTCGGCTCGCGCAACAACGCCAGGGTTCCGTTTCCCAACAAGTTCACGGTGGTCTCGTGACCGGCAAAGAACAGCAGCACTACCGTCGCGATCAGCTCATCGTTGGACAGCTTGCCGGACTCGTCCTCGGCGGCGATGAGATCGTCGAGGAAGCCGCCTTGAGGACTGTGCCGACGGTCGGCGATAAGCGCGCAGACGTACTCATTGAGGCGCGTGGCCGCCTCATTGCCGCGCGTGACGACTTCCGGCGACATCGCCGAGATAACCAGGCCCCGACCAAGGTCGGTCGACCAGGTCTTGAATTCGTCCCGGTCCTCGCGCGGCACGCCGAGCAGTTCGCAGATGACATGAACCGGAAGAAGATACGCGAAGCAACTCAGGAAATCCGCGGTCACCGCGGATATCAGGTCGCCCACCAGCGCATCGACAATCGTGGCGATCTGGTCACGCAGACGCGCGACGGCTCTCGGGGTAAACGCCCGCATCACCAGTCCGCGCAGTCGAGTATGGTCCGGCGGATCCAAGTAAAGGATCCACCGTCGCAGCGACTCGTAAAGTGGACCCTCACCGATCGCCTTCTTGACGAGTTGATGGTAGGTGCCGCGACCAAATGTGTTGTCTTTCAGGACACGGTCGCCCAGCTGAAAGGTGGTGACTTGCTTGATCCCACCGACAGTGACGACGGGGCCCGCTTCGCGTAGCAGATGATAGGTCGGGTAGGGGTCGGCAATCACGTCCGGCCCATACAGATCTATCTGCGATAGCTCCTCGACCCCATTCAACGACGGCTCCTCATATCGCGGTATCCAATCGCGATGACGTTGCGCGGTCGTGCACCCCGCGGCCTCCCGATCGGCGGCCACGGGGCTACCGCACATCGGTCACTACCCGATCAGCTCCGAGGTCACCTTCCACAGCCGTTCGGCCGACTCGGGATCGATCGCGTGCGCGGCGACTCCGCTGCGGGTACCGGGTTGGTTGAGTCCAGCCTCCTGGCAGTCCTCGAAGTAACGCCCGCCGACCCCTTCGAGCTGCGGTGAGCTGGCCACGAGAACCGAAGTGGCGGCGCCTTGTTCGGGCGATTTGAATACTGCCGCACCGGAGGCCTCCGCCGCCTTCAGCCGTTCGAGGTCTTCGGTGCCAAGGAACCGCTGCAAGCCCGTCCAGATGCTACCGGGGCTCAGGGCGTTGACCCGGATGCCGTCGTCGGACCAAAGCCGGTCGGCGTGCACGGCGAAGAGCACGTTCGCCGACTTGGCCTCGCCGTAGGCGGCCCAAGTCGCGTACTCCCGGTCGTCCCACTGCAAGTCGTCGAAGTTCACGGGGTTGGCAATGTGGGCAGGCGAGGTCAAGGTGATGACCCTCGCTCCCTTCGCTTCCGCGAGTGCCGACCGAAGCCGCGTGGACAGCAGGAAGTGTCCGATGTGGTTGGTGGCAAGTTGTATTTCCCAGCCCTCGGCGGTGCGACTGAGCGGAGCGGCCATGATTCCCGCGTTGTTGATCAAGACGTGTATGGGGCCTTCCCACCGATCAGCAAAGGCAGTCACCGACGCTGGCGATGTCAGCTCCAATTCCTCGACGAGGATCTTGCCGTTGCCGGTCGATTCGGTGAGCTTTCGAGCCACCTCACGACCCGCCACAGGGTTGCGGACGGCCAGGGTGACCTCCGCGTTCGCGGAAGCCAGCGCCCGAACGGTTTCGACGCCGATTCCCGACGACGCACCGGTGATGACTACGCGCTTGCCGTCGAGATTCACACCGGAGATCACCTCCGCGGCGGTGGATTCTTTGTCAAACGCGGTGACGATCGGGCTACTCATCCCATGGGCCTTTCATGATCGAATTGGTGGACTCGTACAGCGAGAAGTGTTCTCAGGTCGGTTCGAAGGACCCCGGCACGCGTGTCGACCGGCCGTCGGCGATCGTGCATGCGAAACCTCCCTCGCCGTCACCGGCTAGCCGTACGCTGCCGCGGCGGCCCGCCGTCCAACCTGAACCGGTCGTTGGCACAAACGGGTGCCTGTGCCGGCTGATACGACGGTAGCCCGACCGACTGTCATCAGTCAACCCTTTGGTTGAAATGTATCGAATCAGCCTCGCTTCTACCGCGGTCGACGCCTCGCCTAGCACCGAATCCTCCTCTGCTCGTGGAGGATCGGCGGGGTCTAGCAGTGACACGGCCCAGCACACCCGCCGGTGATGAGCGCTGAGTTGCGCAACCCCTACAACGGCGAGGCGGTGGATTCGACGCAAGTTGCGTTCAGCGCAAGCCACCGCGTTGGACGAGTTGGGCAGCAATGACGTTGCGTTGGATCTCGTTGGTGCCCTCGCCGACGATCATCAGCGGCGCATCGCGCAAGTAACGTTCAACATCGAACTCGGTGGAGTAGCCATAGCCACCGTGAATTCGGACCGCGTTGAGCGCAGCTTCCATGGCAACCTCGCTGGCGAAGAGCTTGGCCATGCCGGCTTCCATGTCGCAGCGCTCCCCGGTCTCACATCGGCCTGCGGCGTAAAGAATAAGCTGTTGTGCCGCAGTCAGTTTAGTGGCCATATCGGCCAGATAGCCGCCGATGAACTGGTGACGCCAAATCGGCTTGCCGAAGCTTTCCCGCTCCTGGGCGTAGCGCAAGGCATCCTCAAGCGCGGCCCAACCGACGCCAAGCGCCCGCGCGGCGACTTGGATGCGACCGGTTTCCAGGCCCTTCATCATCTGCGTGAAGCCCTGGCCCTCGGCACCGCCAAGTACCGCATCAGCGGGCACGGGCATGTCCTCGAAGATCAGTTCGCAGGATTCAACCCCCTTGTAGCCGAGCTTGGGCAGGTCTTTGGAGACGGTGAAACCAGGTCCCGGTTCGATCAGCAGGATTGAGATGCCCGTATGCGCGGGGCGTGCCGCCGGATCGGTTTTACACAGCAAGGCAATCAACCCCGAACGACGTGCGTTGCTGATCCACGTCTTTGCGCCGTTGACAAGATAGCCGTCGCCATGGGGGCGTGCGACGGTCGTCATCGCTTGCAGATCGGATCCCCCGCCGGGCTCCGTCAAGGCCATTGTCGCGCGCAGCTCCCCCGTTGCCATCGGTGGCAGATAGCGGTCACGTTGTTCTGCAGTCCCGAACGCCGTGAGCAGTTTGGCGACTACCGTGTGGCCACCCATCGCCCCGGCCAGGCTCATCCAGCCTCGGGCCAGTTCAGCGGTGAGCAGCGCGTAGCAGGGCATCGACACCGGTGCCTCACCCCACGGCTCTGGGATCGCGAGCCCGAAGATCCCCAGCTCCTTCATCTGGTCGATGAGGTGGCCCGGATATGCGTTGGCGTGCTCGAGCTCTCGGGCGACGGGGCGGACCTGACGGTCGACGAATTGGCGGACCGTGTCGATGATGGCGAGTTCCTCGGTGCTTAGCCCAGTCATGGCCCGTTCTCCTCACGTAGCGCCTGGCGGAATAGCCGGGGTCAGATAAGTCGTTTGGCCCGAAGGCCGGCGATTGCGGTATCCGGGCGGTCGAGTTCGCGCAGGATGGACTCGGTGTGTTCGCCCAGCGAGGGCACCGCGCCCATGATCGGTTGCACGCCGTCAATGTCGGTGGGCGGACGCAGGGCGTCGATGGTCCCGCCGGGAACCGCAACGGTGCGCCATCGGTCTCGTCCGACCAATACCGGATGCGCGAGGAAGCCTGCGACGTCGTTGATGCGGGCAGTGGCGACCCCCGCCCGCCCGAGCAGTTGTACCGCTGCCGTCGTGGTCAGACGAGCCAACCTGCCGGTAATCAACGTGTCAAGTGCGTCGCGATGTGTGACGCGCGCCGAGTTGGAGGCAAATCGTTTTTCGGTGGCGATCGATTCGTCGCCCAGGACGATCCGGCATAGCGCCCGCCATTCTCGGTCGTTTTGCACCGCAAGCAGAATCGCGCCGTCGGCGGTGTCGTAGGGGCCGTAAGGAGCGATCGTTGCATGCGCGGCGCCGGCTCGTGACGGCTGCCGGCCGCCGTAGCGCTGGTAGTAGGCGGGCGCTCCCATCCACTCCGCCAGCGCCTCGAACAGCGACACCTGCACTGCCGACACCTCGCCGGTGGTCGCGCGCCGCAGCAAGGCGGTCAGGATGCCCGAGAAGGCGTACATGCCCGCGGCGATATCGGCGATCGAAATACCGACCTTCGCCATATGCGCTGGTGTGCCGGTCAACGAGACAAGCCCACTTTCGCATTGCACCAACAGGTCATATGCCTTGCGCATCGCCCACGGGCCATCGGTTCCCCAACCCGACAAGGTGCAGCTGATCAGGTGGGGATGGCTGCGAGCAAGGGCAGCGGCGTCTACCCCGAGCCGCCCAGCTGCTCCCGGGCCGAGATTCTGCACAAGGACATCGGCGCGCTCGAGCAACGCAGAAAGAATCTCTTTGCCCTCATCGGATTTCACATCAAGCGTCAACGATTCTTTGGCTCGGTTAAGCCAGACGAAATAGCTCGAATTGCCATGCACCGCCTCGTCATAGCTGCGGGCGAAGTCGCCGCCGTCGGGTCGTTCGACCTTGATGACGCGAGCCCCCAGATCGGCGAGTTGGCGCGTCGCATAGGGCGCGGCGACCGCCTGTTCGAGACTCACGACGGTGACTCCATGAAGCGGTGACGTTTTGTGCCGCGGATCCGGTGCTGCCGAAATGGTAGGTCGCGTGCTCACGGTGCCATCATCGCTGATGATGGCACAAACGGTAAAATAATGATTTGTAATGTCACCCATACACCGCTGACATGAGGGGGTGCGCGATGGATCTGCGGCAACTCCACGCGGTTGTGCTGGTCGCCGATACCGGCAGCGTCACCCGCGCCGCTCAACTACTACAGCTAGTGCAACCAGCAGTAACACGCCAAATCCGAAGTCTCGAAAAAGAGTTCGGGGTTGCGTTATTCGACCGCAGCCCGGCGGGCATGCGGCTCACCGAGGCCGGTGCGATCCTGGTCGACCGGGCGCGACGAGCGCTCACGGAGCTTGAGCGTGCGCGCGCCGAACTTGTTCCTGAAGGTAAGTCCGTCACGGGAATGGTCACCATCGGTCTGCTGGATAGCCTGACCGACGCGATCGCTCAACCGCTGGTCAGCACGATGGCGCGCGAGTATCCCGGCATCCGGTTGCGGCTGCTAACGGGTTACTCGGGACACCTACAGGAATGGTTGGACGCCGGCATAGCGGACGTCGCGACGCTCTATGACGTGACCACCTCGACGTCGCTCCATGTGCGGCACATGCTCGACGAGCACTTGTGGGCGGTAGCTCCGCCGGACGTCTGGCCAGATCCCAAGCGACCGGTGCCTTTTGCCGAGTTGGCGCAGCACCATCTGATCATGCCCGCACCGCCCCATGGCCTGCGCACGCTTATCGACTCGGCCGGCGTGACCGCCAACGTTGAACTGACGGTACGCGCGGAGGCCAACACGATGCGGGTGCAGAAACAACTCGTCGCTGCGGGAATGGGCTGGACAGTGCTGCCACACATCGGCGTCGCACGGGAGATAGCCGACGGGGTGCTGACCGGAGCACCGCTCAGCGATCCAGAGCTGCTCCGGTCGATTGTTCTTGCGCGCTCGCGTGGCACCCGAGTGCCGGTTGCCGTGGAGATCGCCACCCAGGAACTCGTTCGCCGTGTCGTTGCCTTGGCAGCCGTCGACGAGGAATCGATGCGCGCCAGATCCACCAAACGATCGGCGCGCACGATACGGCAGAGCTGAGATCCCGCCGCCCACCTGCAGACTCGCCGTGCGCTGCGTCACCAGCGTGGGCGCCCGGTCACTTCAGTCTGGACAATTTCAACCAAATGGTTAAACTTGATGTTCGCGGTCCAACGGCGAATCCAGGGATGAGGTAAGGAAAGTGGCTGCCGTCGATACCGGGATGGCGCGGGTTGTTCGATCGCTTCAAGCCTCGACCGACACCCTCATCGAACGCCAACTCGACGCACTCAAGGCCCACCCACACTATGCCGAGCTGCGAGAGCTGGACCTTCGACAGTCGGCCCGGCGCAACGTGAGTCGGGCGGTGCTGTCTATTTGCGGAGACGCGCTAGACGACCCAGAGCATGACTCCGTGGCCTCGACCGTTATGCACATCGTTCCCGACCTGGGGCCAGAAGAGGTGGTGAGCGCCTACCGTCTGGCCATGGCCGTAATCCGGGACGCCTTCATCGAAGAGGTCACTCGATTTGAGCTTCCGGCTGACATGGCTGCGACAGGCTTACGCAAAATCTGGGAGCTGACCGATCATTACAGCGACCTGCTCGCAGCCGCGCACGGGCACGCATCGCCGCACGGTCAGCCGCACCGCCGGACTCGCGCCCTCTATCTCAAACGGGCTTTCTGTGGCGATTTGAAGACCTCCGACCTGGAGTTGGCATCGGCGCAGCTCGGACTCTCACCCGACGTGACGGTTCGAGTGTTTCGGGTTCGGGTGGCCGGTCTGCCCACCCAGCGGCTGCTGCGCCACGCAGAAGCCCAAGCGCTGGGCTGGCCGTTGGCGCCACTGGTCACTCGAATCGACCATGACTTCGCGGGACTGTCGCAGGACCGCTGCCAGCCGTTGGCGGGGGAGAATCACCTCATCGCGGTCTCCGAGCCGGTGACACTGTCTGGAATTCATCAGGGATACGTCCAGGCCAGCCAGATCCTTGACACCGCCCGCCGGTTTGAGCTGCATGGGGTGATCAGCAGCGCCGACCTGGGCTTGCGGTCCGCGATCCTCGCGATGCCTGCGACCAGCCAAGAGTTGATGGCCAAATACGTCAGCCTGGTAGAGGCAAGCACCCCGATGGCCGGCGATCTGCTGCACACGGTCGAGACGTTCCTGCAGTGTCAGCGCCGCTTCCAGCACACCGCGCAGATTCTTAACATGCATGTCAATTCGTTGCGCCATCGGCTGGAACGCTACCGGGAAATCAGCGGTGCGGATTTAGCCGACACGGAGACGGTCGCTGAAGTGTGGTGGGCCCTGCAGTACCGACGCGCGCTGGAGACCGGCACCGATGTCGTGTTCGAGGATCTGGTACCAGAGCTGTAACAGGCTATGGCGCTAGGGCTGTGACCAGCTTCTGCACCATGCTGGCTTGCTTCTTCTTGAAAGCCTCGCTGTTGGGGTCCATTCCGGTGATCAGCTCGGCGACAAGCGGTGTCAGGTAGGGCGTCACGATGATCGAGTTCAGCGCCAGTGCAACCATTTTCGGGTCGTAGTCCTTGCTGATCTCACCGTTTTTCTGGGCATACTTGAACACGGTTACCCAGCGGGCCCACACTCGTGCCCTGTCGACGTCGCGGCCGTGAGACGTCGTCTGCAACGCCTCCCAGAGCCAAAACCGGATCCATTCCGCGCCGCCTTGACCGAGCAGGCGGTCGGTCTGCGCTTTGACGGCGACGCTCACCGACGGGTGGGGGTCGCCGGCTCCCATCCGCTCGTCCCAGCGCCGGATCAGCTGGTCCAGCACAGCTTCGTACAGGCCTACTTTGCTATCGAAGTAGTAATAGATCAGCTGTTTGTTGACCTTGGCCTTACGCGCGATCGTATTGATCCGAGCACCCGAGAAGCCCTTAGTGGAGAACTCCCGGATCGCGGCGTCCACGATGGCCTGCTTGCGGTGTCCGTTCGTCGAGGTCCCGGAGTCGGCTACTGCCGCAGCCCGGCGAGGCTGGCGCGTCGCTGTCTGCACGGCCTTCGCGGGCGTGCCGGCCCGGCGGGGCTGGCGCGTAGCTGTCTGCGCGGAACGGGTGGCCATACCGGGAGAGTACCTTCAACCTTTCTGTTCGACGGTAAGCGCCAACCCGCGGCCCGGTTTCGATCGACCCCGGGCAGCGGGCGGTTATTGGGCTACCGCCGCCGCAACTCGCCGGGTTGCGTCAGCCCTGCCAACGCTGACACGTCGTCAAGATCCTCAAGGGTCGAGATCACATGCACCAACTCGGCTGTGCGGCCGGCACCCAGCACCGGGGTCACCAGCTGGTTGAACTTGTCGACCAACATTTGATATCCGGCACGCAGCCGGGCCTGCGGAATCGGACGGTAGGGGTTCACGCTTGCCGAGCGTTGCGCACCGTCGCGCAGCCGCACCACGACCTCAGCCGGCCCGTCGACGGCCAGCCGAGGCGAGCCGACGATGTGCACCAATGCGCGGGCACGCCGGTTCGCGCCATCGTTGACCGCCGCATCGGTGAAGCCACTGGGACCGGTACTGACCCGGCGCAGCGCGAGGGCGGCGGCGTGCCGCAAGCTGAACTTTCCTTCGAGACCGGTTTGAGGCTCCTCGATGCCGCACATGGTCAGGAGATCGGGCGCCACCGTCACGTCGACGCGTTCGATCGCGGCGAGGTCGCTTGGCAAGTCGGCAACCGCCTGGCTAATCGAATCGATCGTAGAATGCGTGCCTCCGCAAGCGGCATGGACTTTGAACAACAATTGCGTGACGGCATGATGCCCGTCGAGCATGCGGTTGGGGCGATCAGGGGCGAAATCGTCGATGGCGCTGTGCGTTTCTACGAACCCCTGGCTCCCCTCAAGCGCGTCGGGGGCCGCGGAAAAGCCGGCGGCGGAAAGCTCGGCCGCCAGCAGGCCGTTAGCCGCGGCCTTTCCGGCGTTGAGGTGTTTGGCCATGGTCCCGAAGCTCACCTTGAGCCCAGCGGCCTGGGTCGCGGCCAGTCCCACCGCGGTGATACAGCCCTTTCTGTCCAGGCCAAGCAGTTTCGCGCAGCCGAGAGCCGCACCGAAGGTCCCCACGGTGCCGGTGCTGTGGAATCCACGCCGGTAGCCACTCCATCCGCATGCGTAGCTGATCCAGGCCAGCGCTTGATAGCCGGTCAGCGCCGCCTCGGCGAACCGTGCACCACCGAAATGGTGCTTTTCGGCGAGCGCGAACACGGCGGGCAATATCGCCGCAGAAGGGTGCGTTCCGCCCAATCCCATATCGTCGAAATCCAACGCGTGCCCGGCGGCGCCGTTGACGAGTGCGGCCTGCCGGGCCGACACCACAAGTTCGGTGCCTAACGCGTGGCTAACGGGGGTGCTGCCTTCATCGGCGACAAACTGTTGCAGCAACGCCGATGACGGCTCCGCCGCTCCGGCCACGGTCACGCCAATCCAATCCAGCAAAGCCAGGCGGAAATACTCTTTGACAGGCGCAGGGGTATCGGCGAGATTGCTTGCCGATGCCTCATCGACCACACGGTCCCGCACTGCATTCAGTACCGGGGCATTTTCGCGCGCCGCTGCCGGTATTAGGCCAGCCACAGCTCAGGGCCCTGTTTGAAAATCGCCCGCTGGATCAGGATACGTTGAATTTCGTCGGTACCCCCGCCGATGCGGCCATGCCGAATTTGGTGGTACCAGTGCGCAATTGGGAACTCCATTGACTCACCGATTCCGCCGAAGATCTGCATGATCTTGTCCAGCGAGCGGTGGCCCCAGTTGGCGCCGGCGAGCTTGGCCATCGCCGCGTATGCGCGGACCTCCTCCCCCCGGTCGGCGCGGGCTGCGCATTCGTAGGAGATCGCGCGGATGCTCTTCAGATCCATCAAAACGTCGACAAGCATCCACTGAATGGCCTGCCGCTCGCTAAGCGGCTGGCCGAAGGTTGATCGGCTCTGCACATGTTCGACCGCCATCTCCAAGCCGCGGCTAAGGAATCCGGTTGCCAGCGACCCTCTGGTCAGCCGATCCTGGATCGCCAAGAAATGCTGGCCGAGCGCGAAGCCTCCGCCAACCTCGCCGAGCACCGCATTCGACGCGACGCGCACGTCGTCGTAAAACACCGAGAACTGGTGGGCGCGCTGCGATTGCCAGGTGTGCAGCGGCTGAACGGTGATGCCCGGAGTGTCGGAGTCGACAATGAACATCGTGATCCCCCCGCGCACACGCTTGGCCGGATCGGTCACTGCCAGAACAAGGTGGAAGTCGGCGGTGGCCGCACCCGAGATAAACGTCTTGGCGCCGTTGATCACCCAGGAATCGCCCTCACGCACGGCCCGTGTGCTCATCCCCGCCGGATCAGAACCGGCGCCCGGCTCGGTCTGCGCGTAACAGGCCGACTTCTCGCCGCGCATCTGCGGTAACAGGTAGCGTTCCTTTTGCTCGTCGTTGCAGAAGTACAGCACGTTGACCACACTGACCACGGGCAGCGGCACAATGCTGCGATTGAGCTCCTCGGCCAGCACAAATTCGCCGAGAACCCCCATCCCCAAGCCCCCGTACTCCTCGGGCAGCGTCGCCGTCGCCAACCCGCTGGACTCGGCGACCGCCGCCAGCCGATCCCAGTCCTTCTGCTCGAGCGTTCCGTCAACCAGGGTTTCGACGCTGATGCCGCCCTTACCCCCGCCCCGGGGCCAGGCCGGGTTGTTCGCAAGAAATTTGGATTCAAGCGGTATGCACTCCCGGTTGACGATGTCGCGGGCAAGCTGTTTCAGCTCGACGAGCTCGGGTGGGAGAGTGAACAGCGACTCGGGAAGCGTGTAGTTCACCTTGGGCTGCTGCTCAACTGCGAAAGACATTTGCCTCACCACGATTCGGTTTGTTTGCGCGGCGCGCGAAAGCGGCGCACGTCCTGCGATGTTAACCGAATGGTTGACATCTGCCAAGAGACCGGGGCGCGGCGAAGTACGTTGACAGCAGGTCAACCAAATGGTTGACTTTTGAATGGTCGGACCTGCGCCGCCGCTTGGCGTACGCGTGACAGGTCCCGCCGTTACGGACCAGAGAGCCGAGGTACTCGTGGCCGAGCCGCAATTGGACGACCCACCGACGCGATTTCCCGCGGCGATGGATCGTGATTACCCCATGCTCATCGATGGACAACCCGTATTCGGCGACGACGGCGATGTTTTCCAATGCATCGACCCCTACGAAGACGCGGCATGGGGCCGTGTTTATGCCGGCCAACCACGCCACGTCGACGCCGCGGTGGCAGCTGCGCGACGGGCATTTGATGACGGGGAGTGGTCTCGCACCACACCAGCCGACCGGGCTGCTTTGTTACGCCGACTGGCCGAGCTCATCGATCGGGACGCAGGCGACCTTACCCTGTCGCAGATCCACGAAAACGGCAAGCTTATCGGCGAGATGTCAACGGGTGTTGCGGGATTGGCGATGCAGGCGCGCTACATCGCCGACCTTGCAGAGGCCGACGAGGATCTCGTCGTGCAAACCGGTATGCCAAAGATGAACACCTCGGTGAGGCGGGCGCCGGTCGGGGTGGTCGCCGCCGTCACCCCGTGGAACTCACCGCTGACCTTGCTGGGCTGGAAGCTTCTGCCGGCACTGGCGGCCGGCTGCACGCTGGTCATCAAACCTTCCGAGGTAACGCCGACCTCGACGCTGCGCATGGCGCAGCTATGTCTGGAGGCCGGACTCCCGGCAGGGGTGGTCAATGTCGTTACCGGCTTCGGGTGTCCCACGGCGCAAACCCTTATCAACCATCCCGGTGTGGACAAGATCGCTTTCACCGGCTCCACCCGCACCGGGCAGGAGGTGGCGCGCGCCGCGGCCGACGGGCTCAAACGCCTCACCCTCGAGCTTGGCGGCAAGTCGCCGCAGATCGTATTGCGCGACGCCGACCTGGACAGCGCCGTACACGGAGTGATGTCGGGCATCTTCGCCGCGAGCGGTCAAACATGCCTGGCGGGTTCGCGGGTTCTGGCGGAGGCGCCGATCTACGACGAATTCGTGGCGCGGCTGGCCGCAGCCACGTCGTTGCTGATCCTCGGGGATCCGCTCGACCCGACCGTCGACGTAGGGCCGCTGTCCAACCGCCGCCACCTGCAGACGGTGCTCGACTACCTGGAACTCGGCCGGCGCGAAGGCGCCGCCATCGCCGCCGGGGGTCGCCGGGCGTCGGGCTCGACCGAGCTTGACCGCGGCTACTTTGTTGAGCCGACCGTCTTCGCCGACGTCGACACCGACGCACGCGTTGCGCGTGAGGAGATCTTCGGTCCCGTCGTCGTGGTGTCACGATGTGACGATGAAGACGACGCGATCGCCAAGGCCAATGACACGGAATTTGGCCTCGCGGCTGGAGTTTGGACACAGAACCAGGCCGCGGCCGATCGGGTGATTCGTCGGGTGCGCGCGGGCACCGTCTGGGTCAACACCTACCGGGTGCTGCACCTGGCCATGCCGTTTGGGGGATTCAAAAAAAGCGGAATCGGCAGAGAACTCGGCGCCGATGCACTTGCCCCGTATTGCGAAATCAAATCCGTGTGGCGGGATCTGGGTAATCCCCAGAACTTTGGTCGTAAACCGAGTTGAAACTGCGCCCGGCACCGATCGCGATTAAAGGAGTCCGTTGTACATCACACCAGAGATCCGCAACCTCATCGGCCACAAAGGCCCGCTGCGCTCTGCGGTCGATCCGCTCTGCCACGACCGGCTGCGCCGGTTCAACCATGCCGCCATGGAACCCGACATTCCTTCACCGCCGAGTGAACAACCCCATTGCCGAAGCGAGTTGGCTCCTCCGTTGTGGCCGCTGCACGCTTTCGTCCGCCTGGCGGACGAGCCGGATCCCCTCGACGCGCTGGCCGACGATCCCGACCTTGACGGCACCTACGGCGCCGGGGAGACCGGTTTGCCGCCGATCGACCTGCCCCTAACCCGCATCCTCAACGGCGGTGTCTCCGCGGAGTTCTTCAGCCAGGCAGAACTCGGCGACATCGTTGAGGCGCAAAGCGAATACGTCGACATCACCGAGCGCGAAGGCCGCAGCGGCCCCATGGTGATCGTCGCGATCCGCACGACGTACACCACACGCACGGGTCGACTGTTGTGTCGCGTCACCAACTCCCTGATCAGGCGCTAGCAAGCGGCTCGGAGGTTACATGCCAACCACATCACAGTGTCCTGTCCTGGAGACCATTGAGGTCGGCCAGGAACTGGACCGGCTCACCCGTGGCCCTTTGCTCCCACCGCATGTGATGCGGTGGTCGGCGGCCACCGAGAACTGGCACCGGATTCACTACGACCGGCCCTACGCGTTATCACACGAAGGCTTGCCCGGATTACTGGTGAACGGCTCCTGGAAACAGCACTTCGTAGTGCAGGTGCTCCGGCGCTGGGTCGGCACGTCGGGATGGGTGTGGACCGTGGATTTCCAATTCCGCGGCATGAATCTGGTCGGCGAGACGCTGACCGCCTGGGGACGCGTGCGTGACGTGCAGGGCTTCGGTGAATACGGCGTCGTTGCACTAGACACCGGCATCATCAACCAGGAGGGAACCGAATCCACCCCGGGCAGCGCACGAGTCGTTGTCCCACGTCGGGGCGGACCGGCCATTCCCGTCGACAAGGTCGCCCTGCTCAAAGGGCTCACCAGGCAATCGTCCGCGACCGGATAGGCGTCGACATGCATGTCCACGAGCTGGCAGCCAGGACACTTCACGCGCTCGGCGTTGACACCCTCTTCGGGCTGATCGGCGACGGCAACCTCTACATGGTGGACGACTTCACGCGCATGCTTGGCGGCCGATTCATCGCCGTTACGCACGAGGCCAACGCGGTGTTGGCCGCATCGGGCTACAGCCGAACCACCGGTCGGCTCGGGGTCGCCACCGTCACCCACGGACCGGCGCTGACGAACACCATCACGGCGCTGATCGAAGCGGTTCGTGCCCGCACACCGCTGGTGCTGGTCGCCGGCGACACCGCCGTCATCGACCGCGACAACCTGCAGAAGATTGATCAGCGCTCCGTCATCCTGCCGACGGGAGCGGCGTTCGAGCAGGTCCGCTCGCCGGAAACATTGGTCGCCGATTTCGTCTCGGCGTTTCGCTGCGCCGAACTGCAACGCCGTCCGGTCGTTGTCAATATTCCCGCCGACTTTATGTGGCGCGACGCCGATTTCCATCCGCCGCAACCATTGCCGGTGATTCGGCAGGCGATCCGGCCCAGCGAGGACGCGGTCGATGCCGCTTTGGGCGTCATTGCCTCGGCGCACCGACCTATCGTGCTGGCCGGCCGCGGTGCGACATCGGCCGCGGCGCGCACCGCGGTGCTCGGTTTCGCCCGCAGGATCGGCGCGCCGCTGACCACCACGTTGCAGGCGCGCGAGCTGTTCGCCGGCGAACCCGACAACCTCGGCATCTTCGGCACACTGTCGGACGACATCGCCGTGGACGCCATCAAACAGGCTGACTGCGTGGTGGCCTTCGGCGCAGCGCTCAATCGGTGGACAACCGGCGAAGGTTCGCTGTTAGACGGGGCGCGGGTGGTTCAGGTCGACCTCGATGCGGCCGCGCTTAATCACCATCGCAGGGTTGATGCCCCGGTCCATGGCGAGGCGGCCGCGGTCGCCGACGAGTTCGTGCGCATCCTCGACGAAGGATCTTTTACCCCAACTGATTTCGCCGATCGGATCGGCCACCCGGCCACCCACAGGGCGGCCACGAAGAGCGCCCACCAACGGGCCGGAACGCTCGATATCACCGAGGCGCTCCGCGTCATCGACCGACGATTTCCGCGCGAGCGCAGCCTGGTGCTCGATGCGGGCAGGTTCTTTCACCACGCCGCGTTCAACGTTCGCACCGGGGAGGTCAACTCCTACGTTCACACCTTGGAGTTCGGCTGCATCGGCCTGGGCATGGGCAATGCCATCGGAGCGGCGGCCGGAACTCCGGGCACGCCGGTGCTGATGATCAGCGGCGACGGCGGCTTCATGCTCGGTGGTCTGGCCGAGTTCAACACCGCGGTGCGGCATCGGCTCGACATCGTCGTGGTCGTCATGAACGACAACGCCTACGGCGCTGAGTACATCCAATTTCGCAACAAGGGACTCGATGCGTCCATCTCGACGTTCGACTGGCCCAACTTGGCCGACGTTGCTAACGCACTCGGGGGCATCGGCTATACCGTGCACACGCTCGACGAACTGGAAGCCACAATGGCCGAGCTGCATCACCGCGACCGGCCTGTACTGATTGAGGTTCCGCTGGATCCCGATGTCATCCCGTCGCCCTATCACTAGCGCTATCAACCACCCACTGTTCAGTCAGGTCACTTGAAGGAGGTCGTCCGATGAGCCTGGATATTGCCATTGTCGATAAGCTCGGATCGCGTTTGGCTGATGATGTCGTCATGGCCGGACTGCCGGCACCGGGCCGATGTCGAATCCTCATGGACGTCGGCGGCACTCGGTTCGGCGTGAGTTGGGATGCCGACCATGACTTCGAGATCCGCGCCGCCCCTGACATCAACGACGCGTGGGACTTCGGCTTTACCGTTCCCGCGTCGGCATGGGAGGAGTTCGCCAAGCCGAGCCCAGCGCCGCTGAACAACACCGCGCAGGCCCTTGTCGCCCAGTTCAGCGACACGTTGATCTCCGGCGACCGGGTCAAGTGGGCGCAATATGCGCCCTTCGTGGAGCGAATTCTTCTCTGCCTCAAGCCAACCCGTGATCGTGGGCAACCGCCGCAGCTACCGCGAAAGAGTGCCATCACCGCCAGCTACATCACCATCGACTACCAACAAAGCCAATACCGACTGTTCTATGAGGAAGCCGGCCAGGGTATCCCGATGGTCTGCCTGCACACCGCCGGCTCAGACTCGAGGCAGTACAAGTATCTGCTCGAGGATCCCGAACTGCAGGCCGACTTCCGGATGATCGCTTTCGACATGCCCTGGCATGGTCGCTCGATGCCCCCTCGGGGCTGGCGAGGCAATCGCTACGAAAACGACATCGACTGGTACATGGGAATTATTCGCGGCTTTACCGCGGCCATGGAACTGCCGGAAAAGCCTGTGCTCGTGGGTTGTTCGATGGGTGGATCGGTCGCCCTGGTGATGTCGGGAACCTATGGAGAGGAGTGGCGCGCGATCTGTGCGCTCGAAGGCACCCTCGGCGGAAACCCGCACGCTCCCTCGCGTCGAGGCGTTTGGACCCGACACCTCGAGGTCGACCACAGCATGTTCCTCAGCACCTGGGTGGCCGGGCTGATGTCCCCCGATAGCCCACAGGATCTGCAGGACGAGGTGCTCTGGGAGTATGGACAGTCCGGGCCGGGTGTGTACAACGGCGACGGCGCCATGGTGACGTCGCTGCAGCGGATCGGCCCCACGCTGACCGAAGCAAAGTGTCCGCTGTACGTTTTCTCCGGCGAGTATGACTATTCGGCTACGCCAGCGCTGAGCAAGGCCGCCGCGCAGCAGTTGAACGGTGAGTTCATTGCGATGGTCGGTAAGGGCCACTTCCCTATGGCCGAAGACCCGGTGGGGTTCAAGCAGTACTTCCTGCCCGTGCTGGAGAAGATCAAGCGGCTTTGACTCGAGGAGGCGATCGGATGCGAGCAAGTTGGCCCGCTTTGCGAGCGGGGGTAATCCAAACACGTGGCGGCACGATGTTCACCGGAGTCGTGTGGGGCGAAGTGCTGCTTCCGCATGCTGATGGCGCTGGCGTTAACAGGGTGACGTTCGCACCCGGTTCGCGCACCTTTTGGCACCGCCATTGTGGCGGCCAGATGCTCATCGGTTGCGCGGGCAGCGGCTTGGTCGTGACACGCGACGCCGTGCAAGCCATTACCGACGGTACTGTCGTGCATGCCTTTGCCGGCGAGATCCATTGGCATGGAGCACTGCCGGACACGTTCATGTCGCACAACTCGATCGTGCTGGGCGGCGACACCGAATGGCTTGACGAGGTCAGCGAGGAGGAATACCGCTCCGCGGTAACGAAATTGCCTGCCCACAGCGCCGCGTCCAGCGACGCCTGAGCTGGTTCACGACCGATGCTACGCGGTCACGCTGGCTTGGCGCTGGCGCAGTAGCTTCTTATCGACTTTGCCGTAGGCCGTGACTGGAAGGTCCTCGACCAGGTGGATTTCCTTGGGACACTTGTACGACGCGAGGTGGGCGCGGCACGCTGAGCGGATCTCCTCGACGTCGCCACCGCTACCCGCCGCGGGTACCACGAACGCCACCACCCGCTCGCCCCAGTCATCATCAGGCAATCCGACTACCGCGACTTGTGCTACCCCCGAACATGTTTGGACCACCGATTCCACCTCGGCGCTGTAGACATTCATGCCGCCGCTAATGATCATGTCGTTCATCCGATCAAGCAGAAACAGATACCCGTGTTCATCGAGGCGACCGACGTCGCCGGTGTACAGCCAGCCGTCGCGCACCGTGTCGGCGGTCTTTTCCGGCATGTTGTGGTAGCCGCGCATGACGTAGGGCCCCCTGGCCACCACCTGCCCCGACTCGCCCGGGGCAACCGGGTCGCCAGCGGCGTCCACCACGGCCAGCTGCATGAGCGTGGCAACCTGTCCGCAACTGCTGAGAAGACCCGGCCGTGTCAGGTCATGGTCCTCACGGCGCAGCCGGGTGATGAAATCCGGCGCCTCGGATTGCCCATAGAGCTGCATGAAAACCGGACCGAACAGTTCCAGGCCCTGGGTGAGCTTGTCTAGTGCCATCGGCGCCGCGCCGTAGAGCAAGGTTCGTAGCGATGAGACGTCAAGTTGTCGTCCACGTGCCCGGTCCAGAAGTCGGTAGATCATGGTGGGCACCATGAACACGATGGTGATCCTGTCCTGGGTGATGCGGTCTAGGACCAGCTCCGCGTGGAATCCGGGCTCGATGTAGAGCGTGGACCCTTTGAGCATCGCGGCCTGCGCCAGAAAGCCGGTGGCATGCGGCAACGGCGAGACGATGAGCATCCGCTCATCGTCGCCCAATCCCAACTCGATCAGGTGCGCGATCGCCGACCACGCCAGCGTGAGTTGGGTGTGCACCACACCCTTTTGCCGTCCCGTGGTTCCCCCGGTGTAAAGGATCATCACCGCGTCATCGACGCCCACGGATACCTCCGGCGGGCCCGCTCCCTCGGGGATTGCGGCGATGGCCTCGGTCCACCCCATGGCGCGTGGATCATCTGGTTCGGTGTTGTCGACGCAGATTAGCCGAACGAGTTGCGGAGCAGTGGCTGCGGCTACCCGAGTGAACAGCGCACGATCGACCAGCGCCACCGCCGCGCCACTGTCGTTGAGGATGTACTCAACCTCGTGTGCCGAAAGCATAGCGTTCAGAGCGACTTTGGCCGCCCCCACCCGAATGACAGCTTGGTCGGCGACAATCCATTCGGCTCGGTTGGACATCGCTATCACCACCGGGTCGCCGGCCCTCACCCCCGCGTCGTGCAGGTATCGGGCCAGCCGGTTGGCGTCATCGATGATGTGGCGATATGTCCACATCGTGTCGCCGGTGACGACAGCTGGCCGGTCACCGTAGCGATCCAGTCCGTTGATGACCAGATCACGCAAAGTCGGCGAGTCGGTTGACGTCATCGTCAGTATCCGGTCGACAGCGGTTGTGCTACACGCTGCTTGGTGACACGTGAGCGGATTTCACCGAGCTCCTCGACCACCAGGCGCACCTCGTCACCGTCTTTGAGCCATCCCCTGAAATGCTCTGGATCAGCAGCAAAATGCTCGAACAGGCAGCCCGTGGGCACGGTTCCCGAGCCGATCACATCGCCAGGGCGCACGCGGGTTCCGCGCGACGCAAATGCGATCATGTCCGGGAAACCCCAATCGATTTCGTCCCAACTGCCGCTGCTGACCAACTCGTCGTTGACGTAGGCATGCATCGCGAGCTTGAACGCCTTGTTACTGCGGAACTCATCCAGTTCGTCGGCGGTCACCACAAACGGCCCGAAACCATTGGCAGTGTCCTTGCCCTTAACCGGGCCGAATAGGTCGCGTTCAGCCATTTGGATGTCACGAGCGCTCCAGTCGCAAAAGATCGTGTAGCCGAAGATGTGGCTTTCTGCGGCGCCTACCGCGATATCGCTGCCGCCCCGCCCTATTACCGCCGCAATTTCCAATTCGAAGTCGAACTGCTCGGTGCCCGGCGCCATCGCCACCTCTGCTCGCGCCCCTACCGAGGCAGCGGGGTTGCTGAAGTAAAAGGGCGGGAAATCGGTGAAACGCCGGTCGATCACGCGCCCGGTGCGCGCGGCGCAATTGCGAAGGTGCTGAACGAATCCAGCGCAGTCGCGGATCGACCTGGGCTCCAACGGCACCTCGATGCGTACTTCAGACACCGGCGCCACATGGTCGGCGGCGGCAAGCAGCGACTCGCCAGTGGCCGCGATCACCTGCGCACCGGCGTCAAGCAGATCCAGCAGAGTCCTACCGGGCGCGAGACCGCGAACGTGCTCGTCGACGAGCACGCCAACGCGTGACACGCCATCGCTGTCGGTGTAACTCATCCACCGCACAAGTCACCTGCTTCCTAACCGCATCCGGATTCGTTACGGGCTAAAGTTCATCTCCGGACAAGATGGTCACCGCGGCGACCGCCTCGCTATCGGCGAGCACCCCGCCGCTGCTTTGCGCCAAGGCGAGGCGTGCCGAGCTGACTTGCCGCGCCTGACAGCGCCCGCGGAGTTGTTCGGTGAGCTCTACGAGTTGGGCACAGCCGGTCGCGCCCAATGGGTGTCCGCGCGAGACCAGCCCGCCGCTGGGATTGACGGGCAGCTTCCCGTCGAGTGCCGTTGCGCCCGCGCGCGTGAGGTCGATGGACTCCCCGGGGCCACAAAGGCCGACGGCCTCCATCAGGATCAGCTCGGCCGCTGCAGCGGCATCGTGAAGCTCAGCAACGTCGATTTCTTCGGGACCCACCGCCGCAGCCTCAAATGCCTGCTTCGCGGCCACTTGCGACGGCATCGCCGGTGAGCGCGGATCACGCGAGGCCATCCCCAGGCCGAGGACCCGGACACCCATCGCCCCGATCTGCCGGCACATGGTCTTGGAGACCACAACCAGCGCTGCGGCCCCGTTGCTGACAGGTGCGCACATGCTGCGGGTCAACGGCGCTGCGATCATTTTGTCCTGGAGGACTTCTTCGACAGACACCCGACGACGGATCTGCGCATTCAGGTTCAGGGAGCCGTTGGCACGGTTCTTTGCCACCACCTGTGCGAGGTCCCGGGGGCTGCCGCCAAATCGCTGCAAGAACTCCGCGCCCTGCGCCGCGTAGTGAGCCATCAACGGTGAGGAGCGCACAGCCCCCGCATTGGATTCGTGAGCATGCAACGTCAGCGAATCAACCATGGCGAACATGTCGGGACGTCGCAGGGTGTCCGTCGCCGCGGCCAGCGCACCGAACGTACGCAGCCGCTCCGGGTGCGACATTTCCTCCACACCGATCGCGATCGCCGCATCGACCTGCCCGGCAGCTACCGCGCCGGCGGCAAGATGAAATGCGGTCGACGAAGAGGCGCAAGCGTTTTCGATGTTGATGATCGGTTTGCCCGCCAGCGCCGTCTGATGCAGGAGGACTTGGCCGCGAATCATTTCTTGCCCTTGGACCAGGCCCGCCGCCGCGTTGGCGAAGAACACCAGAGCGATGCGGTCGGCACCGAGCCCGGCATCAGCCAGGGCGCTGGCCGCGACGCGCTCGGTCATATCGATCAAACCCTGACCGTGCGAAGTGAACTGCGTCATCGCAGCGCCAACGACATATGCGTCCATTTGTTGCCTGACCGTCTTTCCGGATCCGTCCCGCACTGACAGCAAGTCCATCGGCAACCGCTCCGCCGGGCAATGGCCGAGTACCCAAACACCGAGGCAGCGACGTCGTACCTTCCGCCAACGACGCTCACCGCGCTGTGCGCGAACGGCGGTGGTTGTAGCTTTCGACGACACACCCGGCTCGCCTACCGGTTGCTCGACCATAGGCCCTGTCGGGGAGTTGTTGGTTCAATCAACTTGGACTGGTTCCGAATGCACGGACAGCGCTGTCACCGTCTGCGGAGGTCGACGTGGAGATAAACGAGAGCAGGATACGAAATCCGTTCCGGCCGGATGCGATTGCCGTTGTCACCGGAGGTGGCCAGGGAATCGGTAGGGCGATAGCAGAGATACTCGCCGAAGAACGACTCTCGGTGGCAATTTGGGACATCGATGTCGACAGCGCAACCACAGTCGCCAAATCGATCACCGAAGCCGGCGGTCAAGCCGAGGCTTTTGAGGTCGACATCACTGACGAATCCTCAGTGGCCGCAGGCTGGTCGGCGGTGTCGCGGCAGGGCGTGTGCCCCTACCTGGTCAACAATGCCGGGGTCGCGAGCTCCCGACCCCTGTCGCTGGCCGAGGGTCTGGCCGGCACCATTGGCGGGCTCGTCGCGGTCACCGAGAAATGGCTCGAAACCGCCGGAGAGCAGGCATCCAGCGTCGTGAACATCTCATCGATCGCCGGCAACGACGTGGGCGCCGGATTCATCAACAGCTACTACCCGGTGGGCAAAGGGGCGATCGCGGCCTACACACGCCATCTCGCGGTTCGACAACGTGGCCGGCCACGCGCAAACACCGTCTCACCCGGATTCACCTTGACTCCGCGGAGTGCGCCGCTGCTGGACAAGCCCGGTACCGCATTCGGCGAATGGGTGCGCCGTGGCCCGATGCAGCGGGCAGGCTACCCGCATGAGACCGCCGAAGTCGTCGCATTCTTGCTGTCCGAGCGCGCCTCATTCGTCAACGGCGAGTACATCCGGGTCGACGGTGCTTTCGTGCTCGCCGACTGACGCGGCCGCCGCTACCGGTCAGATACGCGGATGGTACTAGTCTTGCGCAGCTGCCCCAAGCAGTTCCGAAGCCCGCCTGGTGGCGGCCAATAGCTCTCTGGTGTAACGGGAAATGACATCTACGCCCGCCACGCCCGCCGGGCCCCAGAGCGTAAACGTGAACTGCGGTCCCCGCTCACCGACGAAAACCGGTGCGGTCACCGAATGGAACTCATACGCTTTGCCCGGATCGAGCGACGCGACGTTATACAGGCCCAGAACACCCCGCACCGCTTGATCAACCCTGAGACCAACGTCGCCGCGACCCGCGGTGATGGCCTCTTCGAGCACCGCGTTGGCGGCATGGCCAATACCGAAGCTATAACCGCGTTTCCGGATGGAACGGAGGATCTGCTCGTAGGTCGCCCTGTCGTGACCCTCGGGGAGCCTGCCCAGCCACGCTTGCTGTTCCTGCTCATCAGCCCACGCCGCATGGACACCGCCCAGCGGGGGCATGAACGAGACCCGCTGACCGACGCGCGTCGGCACGACCGCCGTCTTGGCCCGCCCGACCGTGGCGATCACGGCCAACTCATCGCCCACCCGAGTGATGACGGTGACTTCACTTTGTAGCTTGTCGGCGAGATTCTCCATCACCGGTTTCACGACGTCGACGTGTCGAAGCTGCTCCACCACATCGGTGTCCCCTGCAGAGATCGTGAGCGGCGTAAAGGAGCCATACCCGCCGCGAAAGAACAGCAGCGGCATGAAAGGACGCACCACATCCAGGTGGAGGACCCGGCCCAGCACGATCTCGTGATCGCCGGCCGGGAAAATATCCTCCATCAAGCAGTCGATATAGGCGCACGAATCGGTGAGCACCGGAAGTCCCGTCGGCGAGGCCTGCCAGCTCAGCCCGTCGAATTTGTTGCGCTTGCGGGCAGCGATGATCCGGCCGATGTCCTCCTGAGCTTCGCTGAGGATGTTGACGCAAAACCGTCTTCCGCATTCCCGCAATCGCGCCCACGAGCTTGAAGCGCGGTCCGCCATAAAACCGACCAGAGCCGGCTGCAATGACACCGAGGCGAAAGATCCGATCGTCATCCCGACCGCTTCACCGTCGGGGTGCATTGCGGTCACCACACAGACACCGGTCGGATACTGCCCGAGGACTTGACGAAAGAGCCCGGCGCTAATAACAGCTGGCGTCGTGGTTTCCGGCTCATTCGGGGTTGCAGGCAGCGGCGCTGCGCTCATGGTCGCTCCCTAATCGGCACCATTTGTCATTCAGTCCTCGAGCAAAATCGCTTGCACCGGGCACAGATTGGCCGCCTGTTCGGCTCGATCTCGCAGCTCGCCATCAACGTCTTCAAGGTGTGCGACGACGAGACCATCGTCATCCATGTCGAAGACATCACGGGCCACGTCAATGCAGTTGCCCGACGAGATGCACAATTCAGGAATCACTCTCACCTTGGCCATGTCACTCTCCCACCGTGTTCACCAGGTGACCAGTACCGATTCGGCACCGTAAACCATCGAGTTTTTGTACCGAATGCCGTTGGCGCTTGCCGCCAGTCGCAATTCGGGGAAACGTTCGAACAAGCGCGGGAATACCACCTGAAGTTCCACTCGCGCGAGCGACTGTCCAAGACACTGATGCGGTCCGAAGCCGAAAGCCATGTGCGCGCGGCTGTTCCGACGGATGTCGAGCGCATCCGGATTGTCGAAAACCGCCGGGTCCCGATTGGCCGCCATCACGGGTGCAATGATCGCCTCCCCGCGGTGCACATGCCCCGACGGGACCTTGACATCGTCAAGGGCGAGCCGATAGGTGGCCTGATGGGCTACCGACAAATATCGCAGCAGTTCCTCTACTGCGTTGGGCCACAACGACGGATCGGCCTTGAGCGCCTCCAGCTGCTCGGGGTGCTCCAGTAGGGCAATCGTCCCCAGCGCAATCATGTTCGCGGTGGTCTCGTAGCCGCCAACCAGCAATACATGCAGAATTTGCAGCAGTTCCTCTTCGGACAGCTTGCCTATGGCAAGCTGCTCGACGACCAGGCGACTAATCAGATCGCGTCCCGGACTTTCCCGGCGCTCGGCGATCACGTCGGCGAGGTAGTCGGTGAGGTCGACCTTGGCCTGAGCCGATTCTGCAGGCGTGCTCGACAGCGAATGCCAAACCTCCATGCGATCCTGGAACAATCCGCTGTCGGCCAGTGGTAGGCCCAGCAGCTCGACGATCACGCGACTGGGTAGCCGGTTGGCGAATTCGGCGACCAGATCCACCGGCCGCGGGAGCGTGTCGAGCCTGTCGAGCAGCTCCTCGACCATCTTTTCCAAGTTTGGCTGGAGTTTTCGCACGTGTGGCATCAGAAAATCTCGGTTCACCATGCGCCGATGCTCGGTGTGCGTCGGGGCATCCATGCGCGCGAACACCCGTTGACCCATCCGGATCGATCGCGCGGTCTCACTGGCGTGGGGGAAACCCGCCCTATTGGTATCCGCAGAGACACCATCGGCACTTAGCACGGCCCGAATGTCGGCGTGTTTGGTCAGCAATGTTGCCTTCGAGCCGTCATACATGTGCACACGTGCGATCGGACACCGTTCGCGAATCTCGTTCAACACTGGCGGAGGGTCGAGGGGGCATCGCCCGTCCCGGTCGAACGGCCAGGTCAGCTCGCTGTCATCGACGCTCACGGCATATACCTCACTTTTGCCTAGCACGGCCCGCGGCCTCACTTGACGATCAGGGCGTACGGCTTCTGGTTGCCGACTGCGACATCACAATTCGGCGCACGCCGACTGCTCGTTGTGCTTGCGGGCAGGCCTTTACTTCGTTTCAAGCTACGCAGCCCGCTGGTGAGGTTCCACGGATGACTGGCCAAAGCTCTGAGAGGCAGCATTGTGTCAATGCACATCCGGCGCGACGGCCTCAGACGAAGGCTGGCACCCGCGGGGCGCGACCGAAGCCAATGTATGCAAATACTGTGGATCCATTGTCAGATTGCCGCGTCGCACCATGTCGTCGAGCGCAAGAGGCCGCGCCTCGGGCGGCTCGACGGGCGCGTCGGTGACCACCGACGTCGCTCGCAGTTGCTGGTATGCCGCGTGGTCGAGCCCGGCGAGTTTGGTAACGACATACTCGTTGTGCTCTGCGAACCGCGGCGCCCGACCGGTGATGGCCACCTCAGACGTTGAGCATTTCCAGCTGAATGGCCGACCGATGAGCGGGCGGCAGCCGGTGATCTCTCCGTGGTCGACCCACTCGTAAAACCCGCGCGACAATAGATGAGTGTTCTGAAGCAGGTCTCGCGCGTCCATGACTGGCCCTGCCGCCACCCCGATCGATTGCAATGCGCCGCACACCTCAGCGGCGGTGCGGGTGCGCGCCCACGCTGTCAGGCATTCGCGCAGCGCCCTGCTCGACTCATCGTCGACGGCCGCGACAGTCTCGGGCACACCGGCAACGAGGCCGGCCAGCGCGGCCAACCGGTCCGCACTGACTACACTCACGGCCACCGTCTGGCCGGGTTCAGCGGTGTCGAACAATCCGCTTAACAACGCGTCCGTGTCGCGATCACCGACGCGCGGCGGCTGCTGCCGATTGGCCTGCCAGTCGATCAGTGCCTCTGGAATCACCGTCGCCCCGAGTTGGTACATGCCGAGGTCAATCCATTGACCCTGGCCCGTCTTATCCCGGAAAGTCAACGCGGCGAGGATCGCGAGCAGCCCTGTCCAGCACGCCAGAAAGTCCGGGTAGGACTGCCCAGCCTTGGCTGGACCCTCGTCCGTGTAACCAGTCACCGAGGTCAAACCCATCGTCGCTTCCAGCGTGGTTCCTTGTGCTTTGAAAGAGGCCCAGGGACCGGTGGATCCATAACCTGTGTTGGACAACATGATTAAGCCGGGGTTCGTCTGTGCCAGCTGGCCGTAGGTCATGCCCCATTTACGCATCACGCGGGGAGTGAAGTTGTCCAGCAGAACGTCGGCCTTGTCGACAAGGGCACGTAGCGTCGACCTGCCCGCGGTGGTTGATAAATCCAGCGCTACCGAGCGCTTTCCGCGGTTGAGGACCTGGAAGGTTGACGCCCTGTTCCAGTAGTCCCCGCTGGGCTCGTTGTTGAAGCTCGCTCCGAAACCGCTTCGGGTCTGGTCCAGTTTGGCGGGCGCCTCCACCTTGACAACCTCTGCTCCGAGGTCGCCCAGCAGTGCCCCGACATAGGGCACCGCGAACACAGTGGACAGATCGACTACCAGCATCCTAGACAGCGGCCCGGGCCCAGATACGTCGCCGTTCTGACGGACATGCCCGTTGAACGGTCCGGATGACGGTGGATGTGGTGCAAAGTCGTTGTCCGCACCAAGTTTCGGTGCCGCGGCACCATCGCGGATCGGCGTCGCCGACAATTCAGCGAATCTGCCGGGCAGTCGGATCGGGGTGCCGTGGACCGTCAAACCCGAATCGACGCGCCAGACCGATCGGGCACGCATCTGGGGGCATGTCAAGAGTTGCTCGGCGGACTGGACGAAACCGGCAAGCAGGCCGCGAGTGCCCGCTGACTCGAAGACCTCGCGTGCGTTCGACCTGGCGAGGTGCTGCGTAAGGAGCCGTCCCAGCTGCGCCGCGTGTTGCGCCCGGGACGCCTCGGTAGCAAACTCCGGGGCGTTGAACCGGTTGTCGCCGAACAGCGAGGCAAAAGCCGCGACCGGCGTCAGCGTCGTGGACTGAAGCGAAACGAACCCGTCGGCCGTGGGGATGGGCTCACCGGAAAACGGATCCTGGGTCGATGAACGCCTGCCCTGTATCGCGCCGAGGAAGGCGTAATAGGGCGCATTCATCACCAGCTGCGAGGCGATGACCTCATGGATCGACAGATCAATGAGGACGCCGGCGCTGAAGCGGCGCGCGGCCAGATACCCGGCAAGCGACGCATAGGCGGCGTTGATCCCGGCGCAGTAAAGCGATTGGTTGAGCCCGGGCTTGATCGGGTGGCGCTCGGCTGTACCGCTGATCTGCATGACGCCGCCCATCGCCTGGAACACCAGATCGGTGGCCACCCAGTCGCGGTATGGACCCGAATGCCCGAAGTTGGACACCAAAGTGACCACCGCGTTGCGGTTCCAACTGCGCAAAACGTCGGCCGTCAAGCCGAACTGATGCACACGCGCGGGACTCAGCGACACCAGGACGATGTCCGCCCACCGCACCAGATCGGCGAGCCGCCGACGGCTGCCGACATCCGAGAGGTCTAATTCGACGCTGCGTTTGCCCCAGTTGAGATACTCGAACAGCAGCCCGCGGCTGACCCCGTCGACGCGATCTGCAAGGGGTGGTTTGACGCGGAGATGATCGCCTACGCCCGGTCGTTCGATCTTCACTACCTCGGCGCCAAGGTCACCCAGCAGCCGAGCGCCATAGGGTCCGGCCACCCCGCCGCCCAGTTCGAGCACCCGCACGCCGGCCAGCGCGTCGGGTGTTGCAGCGTTCATACCGTCACAGGGTTCGGCGTGGGAATTGGCGCCCGCCATGGGCGGATCGCGCCATCGAGGGCGGCATCTCGCAGTTTGAAATGCCTTGCTTGATGGTGGGTTTCCACCAGAGGGAGGTTTGGGTCATAGAGCGAGTCTCGATCCGGACGCGGGCCCGCTTTCGACACATGTCCCGGAGTCGCCCGGCCGATGATGTCCTCCAGCAGCCACACGACCTCGATCAGCTTGTCGAGATCGACTCCTGTTGGGATCCCCATGGTCTCGAGCATGTGCACAACATCTTCGGTGGCGGCCATGCCCGTGGCGCGGCCGTTACCGCAATACGGGCAGCCGCCGATGCCGCCAGTGACGACGTCGAGTTGAATTGTGTAAGCCTCGTCGAGGGCGCGTAATGCAGCATAGATGGACGGCAGCGCCATACCGCGGGCGTTGTGCAGGTGTAGGTGGACGTTCGTGATGTCCGGCCAGGTTTCCTTGATGACCGCTAGCTGTTCCTCCACCCAGTGCGGCATGCACCACGACATCGGATCGGCCAGACTGACCCAGGTCACCGGAATCTTCGAATCCGCCCACGCGTCGTGCTGGCGCGTGAGCATTTCCATCCGCTGCTCGAGACTGAACGGGCCCTCGAAGTTGGAACCCCACGCCGCGCCGATCCCAATGCCTGCCTCGGCGGCCGACGACGCCACGGCGGCCTCGATCACGCGCGGCCAATTCGCGATCTCGTCCTCCTGCGACATGTTCGCGTTGCGACGGACGAACGTGTCGCACAGATGGGCATAGGTCATCAGTGGAATCGGTGAGGGGGAAAGCGGTGGCATGTAGGACGTCATCCGATCCCGGCCTTTTTGGTTAAGTGCCAGCGCGGTGTAGCGGACACCATCGCGCGGGGTGAATGACGATACGATCGTATCGATTTCGGCCATTTGTGGTGTGTAACGGGGGCTGACGAACGAGCCGACTTCGATCTGAGTCAACCCGGTTGCCGACAATGCATCAAGAACCTTGATCTTTTCTTCAACCGGGATATCAATCGACTCGATCTGCATCCCTTCGCGCATCAACTCATCGTTCAGGCAGACCTTCGGGAAACCCACCGTAACCTCCAGCAGTTCAGTTGATGTGGTCGTGCGCCCAATCTGAGCCTCGACTTCAGACGAAGCCCGACCGTGTCTGCCAGTTCAGTCTTGGTGAGCGCCTCTTGGCCTGGCCAGGTAGACCAGCACAATATGCGTCCGCTTAGCTGGTGCGATCGCACAACGGCTTCGCGCACATGGTCCATTGCACAAACGATGGTGCGGCTGGGTTTTCGATTACGACGAGGCGTTAAACACACTGGTCAACCAGATGGTTGACACGGTGGCTTTGTTGGTGGTTGAGTGCGGCTACCAGGGTGAGTCGGACCCTTCGATCAAGGGATGCATTTCACCCAGGATGACCCGGAGGGAGCTGATGCGGTGGCCATGATCCCTTCTGAGTCCCGCCGCGTCGTGGTTAGCCCAGGACCAGGCGGCGCCCTCGTGGCCTACGACACGATTGCTGTTTCCGTCGACAGCGACAGGTTCACGATTTCGGATGTCTGGCTGACGCAAGGGAAGCAGCCAACCACAGACTGTGCTCCCGGCTCCGCCGATTGGTCGCTTGTGCCCGGCGACAACGGCACCACCTGGCGCATCGTCGAATTCAAAGCAGGCCACACTTCGGCCGACATCACTGCCGGTATGCACCAGACGCCTACGGTCGATATGGGTCTGATCCTGTCCGGCCGCATTTGGCTTGTTCTTGAGGACGCCAGCGTCGTAGAGCTGACGGCCGGCGACTTCGTCGTCCTGCGTGGCGTCCAGCACACGTGGGCCAATCCCGGGAAGGAATCATGCCTAATGTCCGTCGTACTGGTCCGCTCACATTGACCAGCTGTCTCGTCATCGACCGTCCGCTACCGAGGCTGTCGCTTGAGGAAAACCCGCCTACAGCGCCTGTCGCCGCCGAACGCCCGACGTTAATGGTACCGGCTGGTAAACACGGCGTTGACAAGGCAATTCGCGAGGTTGCCGCGGGCCGACCCGTGATTATGCACGGTGGCCACGAGCAGGACGGCGAGGCCGATTTGGTGTTCGCCGCGGCGCTGTCCAGCACAGCGCTGATGACATCATGCGTGCGGCTCACAGGCGGCTTTGTTGGCGTAGCTCTCGCCGCAGAACGGTGCGATCAACTACGGTTGCCGCCCCAGCATTGGTCTCAATTCGCACGTCGGCGTCCCCAATGCGTGGCCGTCGATGTGGTCGGTGTCGGCACTGGTATCTCGGCCAAAGACAGGTCACTGACCGCACAGGCCCTGGCCAACCCGTGCACGACAGCTGAACAGCTCACCCGACCGGGACACGTAATTCCATTGCGTGCAGGTGTCGGGAGCGACTCCGTCGATGCCGCGGTCCGGTTGGCGCTGTTAGCCGGGCAGCCAGGGGCTGCGGTGGTGAGCCGGCTGGTCAGCGAAAAAGATCCGACCACCATGGCGAAGGCACCTGAGATTTCTCAGATCGCCTTCCGGTACCAGCTGTGTACGATCACCGTCGCCGAAATTCTGGACTGTGCAGACTTTGCCATTCCTGCTCGGTTGGCCTCGACCGGAAGCTAACCGCGCCCGCTGAATGGCCTTAACGCCGAGCCACGAGTGGACGGGCCTTGACCGCGGACTCTTCCGGAGTTGTTGGGGTCATGATCGCCACCCGGATGCGGTCATACCGGCGCATAAGATCCGGTTCGCGCACTGTTCCGGCATACCCTTGTATCCATGCGCGTATCGGAGCGGCTAGCTCATATGGCAGCTCAACCTGGCTATTCGAATAGAACGCAAGCAGGTCCGCGATCGCACTATCCATTTCCCCCGCACCTATTTTCGTGCATAGTCGGACGCGTGCATCCGGTGTCATGTATTCGACGGCCCAGTCCGCCAAGGCCCATACAAACGATAGTTCGCGTGCTCTATTCATTGGCGGGCTTACTGAGATACTCGTGACCGCTTGTTGCGAAGGTCAGCGAAGGCGAGCTGGGCTGGGTCGGTGCCATCGCGGCGGCCGCGGGCGAATCCTTTGGCGGCGGGGGCGTCCCAGGGCGCTGGAGCTCCAAGGTCGCGACTCCAGTCGACGACCGAGGTGCGCTTGTTGATCCGCCATGTCCCAGATTCACGCCTCAACTCATCGACGTATCGTCCACCGATGAGCACGGCATGGGCCCCGTCGCCGGCATACTCGATATCGTCGACGAACTCGATGTAGCAGAGGTAGTACGCCTCGCTGACCGCATCGTCACCCTCGATCTCAATTAGCTGATTGGCGACGTAGTGCTGCTTGGCGCCACGCGAAGATGCCTTCTCTTCGAGGTACTTGGCCAGCTGCGCGGCCGTACCTTGGAAGGCTCCGTGGTCATCGATGGCGTCGGGGGTATAACAGTCGGCCATCGTCGTCCAGTCCTGGCGGTCCGCGCCGTGGCAGTACCGCATGACGCAGTTCCGAATCTCACGCTCGTCCAGCAGGATTCGAATCGAATCCGTGTCGGTCATAACGAGACAATAGACGGCGTGGCTCCAAGAGTCAACGTAGTTGTTGACATTCGTGGCTCGTTCTCCGGTCACATGCGCGCCGTCATCGGTACCCGGGCAGCAGTTCGTCGCCTTCGGCGGCCATCGCACCCCACAGTGGCGAGGTCATGGTCGAGACGGTCTCGGTCTGCGCCACGCGTCGACGATCGTCACCGTGTCGGGGCGCTTTGAGCCGGTCAATCTATCAACGTTGACGTTGAGCAAGCTAATTCGCCGAGTCGTCGAGGCCCGCGACGTCTGTCGTGAGACGCACTTTGTTCCGTGGCGCGCGGACGCCAATGCTGCGTTCGGCAGCGGCCACAATGCGCACGCGCGCATCGTCGCCGACCGTGGATTCGGCGGCCTGACCACGCGATCCTCGAAGCATGCAACCGATGTCACAAGCAACGCGGCGCGTCAGGTAACCGTTCAACGTTTATGTTGACAATATGTTAGCGTTGGATCGAGAATGGCTGCTGACGTTGGACGTGGAATGTCAGCACATCGGGCCGTGCCATTCATACAGCCTCAGGGGAATGTTCATTCAGCCTGAGGGGAAGGAGTGCGATGACTCGGCTTGTCGCGCGATTTTGGGTTCCGTTCGTCATGGTGGTCGTGACGGTCATCGCCGCGTTCACCGTCGCGCGGCTGCATGGAGTCTTCGGATCGGACATGTACAAGCCGGATAACGGCAACGCCGACGCGATCATCCAGTTCAATCCCAAGCACGTTCTTTTTGAGATTTTCGGCGCGCCGGGAACGGTCGCCGATATCAACTATCTGGATGAGCAGGCTCAGCCGCAGCACCTCAATGGGGTGAGGCTGCCGTGGTCATTTGAGATCGTGACCACACTGACCGCGGTGCTGGCGAACGTGATCGCACAGGGCAACAGCGACTCCATCGGCTGCCGGATTACCGTCAACGGTGTTGTCCGCGACCAGGAATCGGAGAACTTGTACCACGCGCAGACCTCCTGCCTGGTGAAGTCGGCATGACCAGTCGCCACAGCTCGCCCACAGAGGCGCCAACACCCTCGCTCATTGCCCGCACGATCCGCATATTTGCGGTGCCGATCATCCTCGGCTGGATCGCGCTGACCGTGGTGGTCAATGTCGTTGCACCGTCGCTCGACAAGGTCGGTGCTGCGCACTCGGTGGCGATGACCGCCAGGGATGCGCCGTCGACGATCGCGATGATGCGCATCGGTAAGGACTTTCAGCAGTTCGATTCTGACACCACGGCAATGGTGTTGTTGGAGGGTCAAGACAAGCTCGGTGATCAGGCACACCGGTTCTACGACAAGCTGATCGACAAACTGTCGCAGGACAAAACCCACATCGAGCACATCAACAACTTCTGGGGTGACCCGCTGACCGCGGCGGGCTCACAAAGCGCAGACGCCAAATCCGCCTACGTGCAACTGAACCTGCGCGGCGACCAGGGCAGCACCCAAGCCAACCAATCGGTCGCCGCGGTGGAGCGCATCGTCGATTCCGTACCGCCGCCGCCGCGAATCAGGGCCTATGTCACCGGTCCCGGTCCGCTGGCCGCCGACCGCCGCGAGTACGGCGACAAAGGCATTAAGCGGATCACCGCCGTCACCTTGGTGGTGATCGCGGTGATGCTGCTGGTGGTCTATCGATCGATATCGACCGCGCTGGTCATGCTGCTCACGCTGGGAATCGAGTTGCAGGTTTCCAAGGGTGTCATCGCGGTGCTGGCCAACTCCAACCTCATGGGGCTGTCCACGTTTGCCGTCAACCTGCTTGTCGCGCTGGCGATCGCGGCCTCGACCGACTACGTGATCTTCTGGGTGGGCCGATATCAGGAGGGCAGGTCGAGGGGCCTGGATCGTGAAGCCGCCTATTACAACATGTTTTCCGGCACCGCCCATGTCATCGTGGGATCGGGGCTGACCGTGGCCGGGGCGATGGCATGCCTGAGTTTCTGCCGGCTCCCCTACTTCCAAACCCTCGGCGCGCCGTGCTCGGTGGGTCTGCTGGTGGTGCTGGCGGCCTCCCTGACCCTCGGCCCGGCGATCGTTGTCGTGGTCAGCCGGTTCGGTGTGCTTGACCCCAAACGAGCCCACCGAGACCGCGGGTGGCGCCGCATCGGCACCGCTGTGGTGCGCTGGCCCGGCCCGGTGCTGGCCGCGACCATTACGGTAGCCCTGGTCGGCCTGCTGGCGCTGCCGGCGTACACCACCAACTACAACGACCGCTACTACATTCCGGCTTACACGCCGGCCAACGTCGGATACCACGCCTCGGATCGGCACTTCCCGCCAGCCCGCATGGAGCCCGAGCTGCTGATGTTGGAGTCCGACCACGATATGCGCAACCCGGCCGACATGATCGTGCTGGACAAGGTTGCCAAAAACGTGTTCCACATTCCGGGTATTGCCCGCGTACAAGACATCACGCGACCACTGGGCACGCCCATCGACCACAGCTCGGTGCCCTTCCAGGTCAGTCTGCAAGCCGCCAACACCGTCGAAAACCTGCAGTATCTGCACGATGCCGTGGCCAATTTGACCAAGGTCGGCGACCAGCTACAGATAGCGATCGACATCACTACGCGCATCTCCGACCTCACCCACCAGCTCACCGGCGTCACGCACGATCTGGACGGCCAAACCCATCAAATCAAGTCCGACACCAACGACTTGCGCGACCACATCGCCGACTTCGACGACCTCTGGCGACCCCTGCGCAGCTACTTCTACTGGGAAAAGCACTGCTTCGATATCCCGATGTGCTGGTCATTTCGATCGTTGTTCGACGGCCTCGACGGCGTCGACGCGCTCAGCGACGACATCGGCAACGTCACCAAGGACATCGACAGACTCGACGTCATCCTGCCGCAGCTGGATGCTGTACTGCCACCACTGACCGTCACCCTCAAGACAGTGCGAACGCTCACGATGGCGGCGGTGAGCACCTTCGCTGGACTGATCAATCAGCAGGACGCCCTTAGCAAGAACTCGACCTTCATGGGCAAGGCGTTCGATGACTCGCACAACGATGACACGTTCTTCCTGGCGCCCGAGGCGTTTGAGAATCCAGACTTCCAACGCGGTCTGAAGCTGTTCTTGTCCCCGGACGGCAAATCCGCGCAGTACATCGTCACCCATAAGGGCGATCCCGCAACCCCCGCTGGTATCTCGCACATCGACAAGATCATCCAAGCAGCTTCCGAGGCTGTGAAGGGAACGCCCCTGGAGAGCGCCAATCTATACCTGGGCGGCACTGCGGCTACCTACAAGGACATGCACGACGGCTCTATGTTCGACCTGATGATCGCGGTCGTCGCGTCGATCGCCCTCATCTTCATGGTCATGCTCGGTATCACCCGAAGCTTGATAGCCTCCGCGGTCATCGTCGGCACCGTCGCCTTGTCGCTGGGCTCCTCCTTTGGCATCTCGGTGCTGGTTTGGCAGCACCTGTTGCACATGCCGCTGAACTGGCTGGTGCTGCCGATGGCGATCGTGATCATGCTGGCCGTGGG
>NZ_DATMLH010000125.1:0-4466 GCF_035570115.1 Mycobacterium sp. | reverse complement strand
GCTGGGAGTCGAAGCAGTCGTGGATGATCTGCTGGCCGCCCAGCTCATCGATCAGGTCCGCTTCACCGGGCAACCGGTGTACGTGTTTCACCATCCGTCGATCCGCACGGTCGCCTACGAACGCCAGGTCGAATCGGATCGCGCCGAGCTGCATCGGCGCGTCGCGGCCGCCATCGAATCACGTAACCCGTTAGCCGGCGATGAAAATGCCGCCTTGATTGCCGAGCATCTGGAGGCGGCCGGTGATGGGCACGCCGCTTACGGCTGGCAAATGCGGGCCGCAACCTGGGCGACCAACCGCGACATCGCCGCGGCATGGCGGAGTTGGGAGCGTGCCCGGACGATCGCCGACGCTCTGCCCGCCGATGACCCCGACCGAGCATCCATGCGCATTGCTCCTCGCACCATGTTGTGCGGGATCGCCTGGCGAGTCCATGAACATGCGACAGGCGCCCTCTTTGAGGAATTGCGGGAGTTGTGCGCCGCGGCCGGGGACAAGGCGTCACTGGCCATCGCAATGTCCGGGCAAGTGATGGATCACATGCATCAGGCCCGGCTGCGCGAGGCGTCGGGGCTGGCATCGGAAGCGATGGCCCTCATCGAGTCGCTCGACGATCCGACCTTGACGGTGGGTTTGTCCCTCGCATCGATCTACGCCAGAGCTGAGTGCGCCGAGTGGCCTGACGCGCTGCGGTGGTCACAAAAGGTTATCGACCTGGCCGACGGGGATCCCTCAAAAGGCAACTTCATCATCGGCTCTCCGTTAGCGCTCGCCTTAACGACGCGGGGTACGGCCAGTTATTGCCTGGGACGTCCCGGATGGCGCGACGACCTGCGGCACGGCCTCGCCATGGCCCGCAGCACTGACCCGATGTCATACGCCACCGTTGTCACCTACTCTTACTCCGCAGCAATACCGCCGGGCATGCTGAGGCCCGACGATCGCGCGATGGGCGAGATCGAGGACGCCCTGCGAATTGCCGAACAATCCGGTGATGATGTCGCGGTTGCGATCGCCCGGATGACGCTGGGCATTGCGCTGGTACACCGCCGGACCAACACGGAGCGCGACCGGGGACAGCAGATCCTGGCGGAGGTCGGTGAAGTGTTCCGGAGCCGGGGGTTCTTCCTGGCCGATTTACCGATCGTCGAGGTCTGCCTGGCTCGTGAGAATGCTCAACGCGGAGATCGCGATGGCGCCATACCGGTCCTGCGCGCGGCCGCAGACGGCCAGTTCCGCGACGGACGGCTGCTGGGGTGGAGCATTCCGGCGACGGGTGTTCTGGTGGAGACACTGGTCGATCGGGGCGCCGAAGGTGACTTAGCCGAAGCCGAGGCCGCGATCGAGAGGTTAGCGGAGGCCGCGATCGAGCGGTCAGCGGAGGCCGACAGCGGTTTCGCGGTGCGCGAGATCTGGCTGCTGCGGCTGCGGGCTCGCCTGGCGCAGGCTAGGGGCGAGGCCGCTGCTTACGCGCACCTCCGAGATCGCTACCGCGAGATGGCGAAAGCGCTTGGCTTCGAAGGGCATATCGAGTGGGCCGACGCAATGCCATGAGCGCGCACGAAACCGACATTTATTGTCAAGACTTGCGTGCAGGGAATATCCCGCTCGCGTGAATATTGTTGAGACCCCTCATGAAGGAGCGGGTTATCGCGCCGCCTTGGCGGCTTCGCGCCGAGCCTTCTCTTTCACGTGGGTCGAGCAGCAATGCACCATTTCCAAATGGTATCGGTCACAACAATAAGGCGAACAATAAACTGATGCGGCTGGATGCCAGTCCGGATTGGACAGGTCACGGTGTCGGTCGTGGGGATCGAACGTGTGGCCGCAATGCACGCAGGTCTTGACCTTCGTCTTGGTAGCCATACCGCTCAGGGTACGCGCTATGGCCCTAAATCGGTGCTGATTTCGGGTCGGCGGCGAACAATTGACGTCACCGAAAACACATGGCGTGCAATCCAAACGGACAGCATGCGCCAGCCAATTAATTATTTTCTGAAACTAACTTAGCCGTCTTTCGCTCGCACCGAGTAGCCCGCCCTCGCGTCACGTCGTCGCCCAGCAAACTGATCCGGTGGAGCGCAAGGAGCGGCGTGGCTGCGGCCCGGGCTGGCGGCGCCGCTCCGAGGTGACGGCGCACCCCAGGAATGAACTAGGCAGCGACGGCGTTCGGCTAGCGGTGGCGTACGCGACGAGATGCCTTAATATCAGCCCGTCGGGCATTCCTAGTCGGGGGGCACGGTGGTTTTGAGGTTACTCAGGCGGGCATGGGTTCCACTGGTCGTGATCGTGGCACTGATCATCGGCGGCGTGGCGGTGGGACGACTCAACGGCGTCTTCCCAGGACCTGGCTTGCCCAAGCCCGACCCCCGGGACGCGACCCCGCCGTACGCGGCCAAGACCGCCATCTACGAAATCCTGGGACCACCCGGGACAACCGGCGTCGTCAACTGGATGGATGCGGAGTCACTTCCGCAGAAGGCCAACTTCACCACGTTGCCGTGGTCGAAGACGATCGTCGCCGAGATGCCCGGCATCTTCGCCTACGTCATCGCTCAAGGGGACAGCCCGTCCATCGGCTGCCGGATCACCGTCGACGGCAAGTTGGTCGATCAACAACAGGTCAACACGCGCGACGCGCAGGTTTCCTGCTTGGATAAGTCCGCGTGACCGACGACACCAGCGGCACCGACGACACCAGCGACACCAGCGACACGGACAAAATCCCCGTCCCACAGCGCACCGAAGTCGAGCGCAAACCGCGGATAGCGCACACCATCCGTATCTTGGCGCTGCCGATTGTCATCGTCTGGGTGCTGATCGCGGTCGGCGTCAACGTCTTTGTCCCGCAGTTGGAGAAGGTTGCCGAGGAAATCTCGGTGCCGCTCTCGCCGAACGACGCGCCGTCGGTGACCGGTATGAAGCACCTCGGGGCGAAATTCAAGGAGTACGACTCCGACAATCTCGTGCTGGTGACCCTGGTCGGTGACAAACCTCTCGGCCAAGACGCTCACCGGTATTATGACGAGCTGGTCAAGAAGCTTCAGAACGACACCGAACACGTCGAGCATGCGCTGAATTTCTGGGGGCAGCGATTCACGTCCTCAGGTGTCGAGAGTTACGACCACAAGGCCGCCTACGTCCAGGTCAATCTGCGCGGTGACCAGGGCGGAGCCGTCGGCGACAAATCCGTTGCCGCGGTTCGCAAAATCGTCGCGGACTCGAAGCCGCCGGCGGGGGTGAAGGCCTACGTCGCCGGACAGGGAGCCCTGACCGCCGACACGATCGTGGTCGGTGACGCGAGCCTGGCCAAGATGACGATCATCACCATCATCATCATCGCGATCATGCTGATGTTCGTCTACCGATCCATTGGCACCGTGCTGTTGACGATGGTCATCTTGTTCGTCGGCCTGGCCACCGGCCGAGGTGTGGTAGCACTGCTGGGCGAGACCGGCATCATGGGGCTGTCGACCTTCGCCGTCAACTTGCTGACGGCGCTGGCCATCGCGGCCGGAACCGACTACGCGATATTCATGGTCGGCCGCTACCAGGAAGGCCGCGAACGGGGCCTGGACGCCGAAGCCGCCTACTACGACACCTTCGCCGGTGTCAGCAAGGTGGTGCTGGGCTCGGGTTTGACGATCGTCGGCGCGCTGGCCTGCCTGCGCTTTACTAGGCTGCCCTACTTCAATTCGCTGGCATTTCCGTGTGCAGTAGGTCTGCTGGTGGTGGTGGCCGCCGGGGTAACCCTGACGCCGGCGCTGATCGCTTTCGCCAGCGGCTTCGGCCTCTTCGACCCGAAGCGCGAGTTCAACTACACGCGGTGGCGCCGTCTGGCTACGGCCATCGTGCGGTGGCCGGCGCCCATCCTCGCCATCTCCGTCATCATGGCGATCGTCGGCGCCCTGGGCCTGATGGGCTTCACTCCGCGCTACAACGACCTGTACTACCTGCCGCAGAGCGCGGCCTCGGTGCAGGCGTACAACGCGGCCGATCAACACTTCACCCAGGCCCGGTTGAACCCCGACCTGCTGATGATTGAATCGGACCACGATCTGCGCAATCCCACCGACATGCTGGTCCTGGACAAGATTGCCGGAGCCATCTTCCGGGTGCCCGGCATCGAACGGGTGCAGAGCATCACGAGGCCACTTGGCCCGCCAATTGAAGACGGGTCCATCCCGTTCCAGCTCAGCGTGCAGAGCGCACCGATCCGCGACAACCTCAGTTACCTGAAGGCCCGCATCGGCGACATCAAGAAGATCACCGGCTACCTCGACGATCTCATCGCCTTACTAGAGCGTCAGTACAAGGTGACCCAGGATCTCGCGAACGCGGCGGACGACAGCGCGAAAACCACGGCCGATACGGCAGCGATCACGGATAAAATCCGCGACCACTTCGCCGATTTCGACGACTTCTGGAGGCCGATTCGCAGCTACTTCTATTGGGACAAGCACTG
>NZ_DATMLH010000124.1:0-17945 GCF_035570115.1 Mycobacterium sp. | reverse complement strand
GCAGATAGAACGATTCGTCGAGAAGGCGCTCCGCAAAGACGAGGTCTGGTGCCAGCTGTTCTCCGAGCCCGAAGCCGGCTCGGACGCGGCGTCCATCAAGACCCGGGCCACCCGGGTGGACGGCGGCTGGAAGATCAACGGTCAGAAGGTGTGGACCAGTGGCGCGCACTACTGCGCACGCGGTCTGGCCACCGTGCGTACCGACCCGGAGGCGCCCAAGCACGCCGGCATCACCACGGTGATCGTCGACATGAAGGCCCCCGAGGTCGAGGTGCGGCCACTGCGGCAGATTACCGGTGGCTCGGACTTCAACGAGGTGTTCTTCAACGACTTGTTCGTGCCCGACGAGGACGTGGTTGGCGAGCCCAACACCGGCTGGACGGTCGCAAGGGCAACGCTGGGCAACGAGCGGGTCAGCATCGGCGGCAGCGGGTCGTTCTACGAGGGGTTGGCGACGCAGCTGGTTCAGCTGGTCCGGGACCACCCGGATCGGTTGGCGGGCGGGCGAATTCGGGTCGGGTCATACCTTGCCGAGGAGAATGCCCTGCGCTTGCTGAATCTTCGCCGAGTCGCGCGCAGCGTCGAAGGAGCGGGCCCGGGTCCGGAAGGCAACATCACCAAGCTGAAATTGGCCGAGCACATGGTCGAGGGCGCGGCGATCATGGCTGCGCTGACGGGGCCCGAGGTCGCGCTGCTCGACGGGCCCGGTGCGCTGTCGGGCCGCTTGATCATGGGCGCGCGGGGTATGGCCATCGCCGGGGGTACCTCCGAGGTGACCCGCAATCAGATCGCCGAGCGGATACTGGGCATGCCGCGCGACCCGCTGATCAACTAGCGCCGACCTCAGGCCGGGCGGGGGACCGCGGCCGCGAGCGACTGGCCGAGCCAGCCCGGCACAGCCCGGCGAACATCCGCGGCTCCGTGGATGGTGACGTTGCCGCTCAGCATCGCGCGGGACCACGACAGGTCGCCGCGCCAGATCCGGGTCAGGGTGAGCAGGCTGGTCTCGACGGTGGCGGCCACCTCGTAGCCGGGGTCGAAATCGCATACGTCGGCCACTCCCTCCGACACCATCAACCACCACTGAGCGGCCTTGCGGGCCACCCCGGCCAAGCGAAACGCCAACACGGTACGCGCTCGCGGCCACGCATCAACGGAAATCGTGCGACGGATATCCCACATCAACAGGTGCGGATCCAGGTCGTCATCGCCGAGTTCAGCTATCCAGCGAATTCCCCACTCGCCGAGCGCATCCACGACTCCAGCGAGTTCCTGCCCGCACGGTGTCAGCGAATATGAGGTGCGACCGTCGATCTCGGTGCGTTCGACAACACCTGCGCGGGACAGCGACTTGAGCCGTTTGGACAACAGCGCTGGTGACATCTTCGGCAGCCCACGTCGCAGGTCGTTGAAATGCACACTGCCCCGGAGTAATTCACTCACAACGAGCAGCGTCCACCGTTCATCGAGTAACTCCATCGCCTTGGCGATCGGGCAGAACTGGCCATATGTCGACATTTTCCAAAACCCTTCGCTCCGGTATGTCCAGTAGACCGTCTGGCGGCGGAATTAACTAGTACAGATTGTGAACCACGGTGGGTTCAGATCTGACACTGGAAACGGTTCAGCGGCGAGCACGACGATTGTGGTCGATTCTCGAGGAAGGGCGAGTGAAATGACTACCAGAATTGACGCAGGCATGGTGACCGCCGATCGCGGACTCGAAAGCAAGCACCGCGCGCTGTGGGCGCTGGGCGACTACACCACGGTGGCGACCGAACTGGTGTCACCGCTGGGTCCGGTACTGGTAGAGGCAAGCGGGATCCGTGCAGGTGATCGGGTGCTCGACGTCGCCGCCGGGGCGGGCAATGCGGCGATCCCCGCCGCGCTCGCCGGCGCAAATGTGATTGCCAGCGACCTGGTCCCGGAACTGCTGGAGCGCGGGGGTGCGCTCGCCGAGGCCCGGGGTGTCGACCTGCAATGGCTTGAAGCCAATGCCGAAGGGCTGCCGTTCGACCGCGATGAGTTCGACGCGGTGCTCTCCTGCGTCGGAGTGATGTTCGCCCCGCATCATCAGCGCGCGGCCGACGAATTGGTCCGGGTCTGCCGGCCGGGCGGGACGATCGGGCTGATCAGCTGGACGCCAGAAGGCTTCGTCGGCCAGATGTTCGCGAGGATGAAGCCTTACGTGGCGGCGCCGCCGTCCGGTCTGCAGCCGCCGCCGAAGTGGGGCAGCGCACGTTACGTGCGCGGTCTGCTGGGCGATGGCGTCACCGACTTCACCGCGCAACACCGTGCGCTGAGAGTGGACCGGTTTGCCGACGGGGTGTCGTTCCGCGACTTTTTCAAAGCCCATTATGGGCCGACGATCTCGGCATACCGGGGGATCGCGGGCGAGCCGGACCGGGCCGCAGCGCTGGACGCCGAGCTGGCTGAACTGGGCGACCGATACTTGGCTGGTGCGTCGACGATGGAGTGGGAGTACCTGCTCGTCACCGCGCGCAAGCGCTGATCGACTAGCCCGCTCAGGCGGGCGCGAAACGCGGTGCGCCGCCGGGGCCCGGCTCGGGCAGTGCCTCCACGCGCATGCCGCACGCGACTGAATCAGGCTCACAGTCAACGATATTCGCCGCTACGCGCAGGCCGCTCTGCTCGGCAAGCTCCACGAGAGCGATGACGTAGGGGGTCGGCAGCTCCGGGTTGAAGGCGTGATAGTTGACCGTGTAGGTGAATACGCTGCCGTGACCCGATACCGGTCGCGCGATCAGCGGACCGCCACAGTCGCGGCATTCGCCGGCCGCGGGGTGCACCCAGTGCGCGCAATTCTCGCAGTGCTCGATAAGCAACTGGTTCGACACGGACAATACAGTACACTCAATTACCTTGGGTTGGTCTAACGGACGGCGCAGATGAGCTATTTCGAAAAAGACGCGATCATTTCCGGTATCGGCATCTCGCGAATCGGCCGTCGCACCGGCATTCCCGGGCTGGAGCTCACCATGGAAGCGGTCCGCGCGGCCATCGACGACGCCGGCCTGGCTGCGGCCGACATCGACGGCATTGCCACTCTGGGCGACACCCCCGCCGCCGAAGTCCTTGCCGCGCTGCAAATCGAGGCGTCCGACTGCGGGTCGGGGTTCGGCACTGGCGGTCTGCTGAATCCGGTGATGTCGGCATGCCGTGCGGTGTCCGAGGGCCACACGCGGCATGTGGTCATCTACCGGACGATTCAAATGCTGGGCGGCACGGTCCCGGTGAAGAAGGATGAGAATGCGCCGGCACCGCCGCTCGCGCGGATGTTCGAGACACCGGAAGGCGAAGAACCGCCGGTGGTCGGCCCGATGGACGATGTCAACGATCTGGTTGCCGCCCATGCGTATTCCGCGGCAAATTGGCTGTCGCTGAACTGCCGTCGGCATATGGAGATGTACGGAACCACCAAGGAGCAGTTGGGCTGGCTGGCGATCAACAGCAGGCGTAATGCGGCATTGAATCCGCTTGCGGTCTATCAGGATCCGATGACGATGGCCGACTATCTAGCCGCCCGGCCGGTTTCCACACCGTTCGGGCTGCTGGATTGCGATGTCCCCATCGACGGCTCGATCGCGGTGGTGGTGTCGGGTGCCGACTACGCCAAAGACTGTCCGCACCGGGCGGTGAAGGTCGAGGCGATCGGGGGTACGGACGGCGCAGGTGGCTGGTTTCACCGCGCGGACTATCCAAAGATGGCATCCGCCGACGCCGCGGCGCAGATGTGGTCGCGGACCGATCTGACGCCCGCCGATCTGAACCTCGCAGAACTCTATGACGGGTTCACCTTCCTCACCTTCGCGTGGCTGGAAGCTCTGGGCATCTGCGGCGACGGCGAAGCGGGCCCGTTCGTCGAGGGGGCCGAGCGGATCGCCCTTAACGGCGCGCTGCCGCTGAATACCTACGGCGGGCAGCTGTCGGCGGGCCGCATGCATGGCTATTGGCTACTGCACGAGACCTGTTTGCAATTGCGCGGTGAGGCAGGGGAGCGGCAGGTGCAGCGCCGGCCCGAAGTCGCGGTGGCCGCCGTGGGTGGCGGTCCGATCGCCGGATGCATGCTGCTGACATGTTGAGTGACTCTGTGCGGGCGTGCAATTGAGCGTGCACGCTCGTCCGCATGTCAAAGCCGGTAGTGACGGCGAGCACCGGTCCGATAAGCGAGCTTCGCAGATCGCACGTCGCATCGAGGCCGACGTCATTCGGCGTGGCTGGCCGGTCGGGCAAATTCTGGGTTCCGAGCAGGCGCTGCAACAGCGTTACCGGGTGAGCAGATCGGTGCTGCGGGAAGCCGTTCGGCTCGTCGAGCACCACCAAGTTGCGCGCATGCGTCGCGGGCCCAACGGCGGTCTGCTGGTCTGCGAGCCCGACGCCGCCCCGGCAACTCACGCCATCATCATCTATTTGGAGTACCTGGGCACCACGACCGGTGAGCTGCTCGATGCGCGGCTGCTACTCGAGCCGTTGGCGGCATCGCTTGCCGCAGAACAGATTGATGAAGCCGGCATCGATCGGCTGCGCGCGGTGTTACGGGCGGAGGGGGACCGCACGCGCGACCCGTCAACGCCACACCACGAGTTCCACGCAGCACTGGCCGAGCTATCCAAAAACCCAGTGCTGCAACTATTTATCGAGATCCTCATGCGGTTGACCGTCCGGTATGCCGAAGATTCGCGGCTGGACTCCGCCAGCGATGCCCTCGAGGCGATCGACCGCAGGCGTCAGGAACACGCGGATATCGTCAATGCGGTCACCGCGGGCGACTCGGCGCGGGCCAAAACGTTGAGCGAGCGGCACGCGGAATCGATGACGAGGTGGCTGCAAGACCACCAGCCTCCGAGCCGGCCGGGCAACCGGAACGGCCTGTACCGCCAGGCGCCGCACGGCAAGCTCGCCGAGGTGTTGGCGACCGCCATCCGCGACGATATCGCCGTTAGCGGCCGTCAGATCGGGGAGGTTTTCGGGACCGAAGTCGCGCTGCTGGAACGCTATCGAGTCAGCCGGTCGGTGCTGCGCGAAGCAGTGCGGCTGCTGGAACACCACGCGGTGGCCAAGATGCGACGCGGACCCGGTGGCGGGCTGGTGGTGGCGGAACCGCAGGCGCAGGCCAGCATTGACACCATCGCGCTCTACCTGCAATACCGCAAGCCCCGCGGCGAAGACCTACGGTTGGTCCGCGACGCCATCGAGATCGACAACGTCGCAAAGGTGGTCAAGCGCCGCGACGCGCCGGAGGTGCGTGCCTTCCTGGAAACCCATCGGCTGACCATCGAGCAGGCAGGCAACGATCTGCGCAAGGCCGGTATGGAAGAGTTCCTGTTCCACACCGGACTGGCTCAGCTGGCCGGTAATGCCGTGCTGGACTTGTTCTTACGGATCCTCGTCGAAGTGTTCCGCCGGCACTGGGTCAGCACCGAGCAGCCGATCCCGAGCCACAGCGATTTCGTCGACGTGCAACGCGCTCACCTGCGAATCATCGAGGCGATTGGGGATGGCGACGACAGCCTCACGCGTTACCGCACGCGTCGTCACTTGGACGCTACCGCGTCCTGGTGGTTGTGACCCGGCGTTACCGTCCGAGTCGGCGCCGCCAGTCTTTGGCCGACGTCATCCGGAGCATGGCTGCGATAATCTTGCCCTTCCTGCGGCTGTAGGGATACCAGATCGGCTCCTTTTTCATCGTAACCCGCTCGGCCACAATGCTTTTGGTGCGGCAATATTTCCGGATTCCGTCGGCTCCACCGGAGCGGGAACCGACCCCCGAGTCGTTCCAGCCCGCCATCGGTACAGACAACGACGAGGCGATGACGTTGTTGATGTTCACCGTTCCGGTGTTCATCTTGCGCGCCAACGCTATCCCTTTGTTCTTGTCTCGCGTCCAGACGCTGCCGGACAACCCCAGTTCGGAGTCATTCGCCTTTTCGATGGCCTCGGCAACATCGCGAACCTTCATGATCGGCAAGGTGGGCCCGAAGGTCTCCTCCCGCATGCACTTCATCCCGTGGTCCACGTCGACCAGCACTGTCGGCTGGTAAAACAGTCCCTCAGTGGCGGGGTCACTCGACTTGCCGCCCACCAGCACCCTCGCACCCTTACTGACGGCGTCGTCGACGTGGCTGGACACAACGGCGAGTTGCTGCGCGGTGGTCATCGACCCGACCTCGCAGGAATAGTCGTGCTTGGCATCCATGCCTTGGCGTAGCTGCGACGTTTTGGTCACCACCTTGCTGACGAACTCGTCGTAGGCCGGTTCCTCGACGTAGCACCGCTCCACCGATATGCAGACTTGGCCGGTGAGGGTGAACGCGCCCCAGACCGCGCCGTCGGCGGCCCGGTCGATGTCCGCGTCGGCGCAGACGATCATGGCGTCTTTACCGCCGAGCTCCAGGCTGCACGGGATCAGTCGCTGCGCGGCCGCGACGGCGATGCGGCGCCCGGTATTGACCGAACCGGTGAACATCACGTAGTCCACCAGATCGACCAACGCTGCCCCGGTCTGGCCGAACCCGTACACCGCGTCGAGCACGTCCGGTGCACCGATCTGCTTCCACCCATCGACCGCCATCCGCCACACAAGCGGGGTGACCTCCGAGGGCTTGGACAGCACCGCGCAACCGGCCATCAACGCCGGCGCAATGTCGACCAGCGGCACCAACAGCGGGCCGTTCCACGGTGTGATCACGCCGACGAGCGGATACGGCTCGTAGGCAATGGTCAGCTTCTTTGCCGCGTTGGCGGCACCGTACGGGCGAACGGTCTGGTCGGCGAGGAACTCGCCGGCCTTGTCGATCCAATAGTTGATGCTCTCCAAACCGTTGATTTCTAGGTTGGCGTCACCCCAAGACTTGCCGGACTCCAGTTGCAGCAATGTCAAAAGCTCGTCCGTCTGGTCGAGCAGCCAGTCGCGCCATTTACCCAGCCACCGCGAGCGGCCTTCGACACCGATCCGCTGCCAAGCCGGCTGGGCCGCCCGAAGCCGGGCCGCCACCGTCTCGACCTCATCCGATGTCGATACCGGGACGCGGCCGACCACTTTTCCGGTGGCCGGGCAGGTGACCACCACTTCGTGGGGGGTATCCGCTTTCGGCTGGTTCGTGGGTGCCGCTGTGTCTGTACTCATCGCAATCACCTCAGCCAAATGAGAGTGAGCATGGCGTTTGCCACCTGGAAACAAACGCTACGTTGTTCCGGTTACCTGGACGATGAATCCGCAAATCTAGATCAGGTGATCGTCAGATGCCGCCCTCGGGCTCGCCGGAGCCCATCAACTCCAGACCGGCCATCGCCTCCTCGGCGCCGGCCTTGTCGGTCTTCTCCACCACGAAGCCCATGTGGATGATCACCCAGTCGCCCGGCGCGAACGTCTCCTCCGGCAGCATGCCGACATTGACCTTGCGGTGCTCACCGACGACGTCGACCAGCGCCACCTGGTCGTTGTAACCGTCGAGCATCCGCACGACTTGGCCGGGAATCCCCAGACACATCTGTCAAACCTCTCCTACTCGTGCTCCGTCTTCGGCGCGCAACATGGCCACCGCCGATTCGACCGCCCGCGCCGCTTCCGGAACCGCTGCCTCGACGGGCTCGCTCAGGCCCATTCCGTCGCCGACGTCAGCGACCTCACATCCCACCACGATGGTCCGTGGGGGGGTCCCGCCCAGGGCGCGAAGACTCGCGAACACCGTCGCGGGATCCATGCCGTGTGCGTCCAAACCCGCTGGAGCATCTGGTGATCCATGGTCGGCCTCGAACACGTGCACCGTTCCGGGCGAGCCGCGGTTGGGGATCGCGTCGACGAGTACCAGCGCATTCCAGTCCTCGAGTAGGTCGTAGGCCAGATGCATGCCCCCGATGCCGTAATCGGTGGCGCGCACACCCTCGGAGCCGTTCACCCGGCCAAAGATGTGACGCAACACCTCGGGACCGAAGCCGTCGTCGCCGAGGAAGATGTTGCCGATGCCGGCTATCAGGATGCGGGAGGTCATACCGCCGCGGTCGAATCCGCTACATGTGCCGCATCTTGAGGTAGCGCCGGGCATCTGGCAGGGACACCAGGCCCAGCACCACTGCCGAGAACGCCATCAGTCCAAGTATGCCGATGAACACCCAGCCTACGATCTCCATGTCGAATTCCTTTCCGTGGTAGTGGTTTCGAGCGGTTCGACTTCGTCGGGTGCGAAGTACAGATAGCGGCCGTACCACTCGTGTAGGTCGGCGGCCGGATCGTCATCGACGACGACTCCGACGTGCTGGTTGCCGTCGACGTCTTCGTGCACCGACGTGACACGAGCGGTCTTGCCGGAGAAAAACAGGTCTTGCGCGTCGGCACGCCGGCCCGGATGCAACCGCACCCGACTGCCTCGCGACACCCGCACCCCGTTCACCAGCACCGCGTCGATGTCGGGGCGAACAGCGTTGTCGGCCAGCGGGTCCCACCACTGCACGCCGTCGGGTATCTCCGGAATAAGGCCCGGCTCGCCCAGGTGCGGATCGCGTAAGACGCCGTGCAGGCGCTGCATCGCCTCGGGTGACATCGCATCGCAGCGGTCGATAATCTGCGCGGCCAGCGGATCGGTGGCCCGGGCCTGCGCCTTCTCCTCGTCGGTCATGGTCATCACCCGCAGGGTCAGGATCTCATCGATTTCGGTGGAGTCGTAAAGCGCACCCTCACTTTGTTCCGCGATCTCCGGGTGATCGTAGAGGATGATCGGCGACACCAGCAGCAGGTCCGTCTCACCGGCCCGGCCGGCCAGCACCGGGAAGCAGCGATGTTGGTGGCAGTTGGCGGCCGCGGCCGCCGCGCGATCAGGAGGATCCAGCAGCGAAATAAACTCACCGTCAATAACTTCTGCGATGAGGTGAGTGCCGATCAGAGATCTGGCGATCGCCCAGTCCTTCCCCGCTTCGTCGCTGCAGGGCGCAGTGTTGCGGACGGTGACGGTGACGCGGTTCAGGCCGTCGACGCGTTCGACACCGACGGTCAGCTCACCTCGGACGCTCTCCCTGGTTCGCACCAGCCTGCCGCCCTCGACGGCTTCGATATCGCTGCCCGAGGGTGCTGTCACCGGCAGTGTCCACGGCCCGGCTGGCTCGGCGAAGTAGAAAGAGCCGAATGGCAATTCGACTTCGACGGCCTCGTCCCAACTGAGCCACGACCCAGAGGGCGTGGTCAGCTCGTCGACCGGCTGATAGCGCCCGCCGCCGGTCTCGCGCTCGGCGGTCCGGTGCTGCAATTGCAGGAACCGCACGACCAGCTTGATGCCGTTCGCGCCGTCAATGAGGAACTGCGCCGAAAGGCTGTCATCCTCGCCGATACCCGCATCGGCCGCACCGCGCGGACCTAAAACCCCGAATTGCCAGCGGATTTGATTCTTCCGCGAGGACGCGCGGTAGGGGTACAGCAGGTAGCCTTCGTAGAGCACGGCGTCGGCGATGGTACGGGCCCGGTCCCAATTCGCGCTCACCGGGCCTCCTCGTGAGCCTGGGCCAGTAACTCAGTGACGGCGTCGTCGAGGCCCAACAAGCCGCGCGCCGACTTGTACGCGTTCAGGGCCGCCAGCGTGTCATGGCCAAGGCGCAACCATCCGCTGCTGGGGTAGTGCTGCTGGATCAGGTCCCGCCACACCGACACCGGCATGTCGTAGCGGTCCTCGCAGTCCCACGGTACTTGCTGCACCGAGAACCCTTGCTGGCCCGCCATGAAAATCGTTCCGCTGAAAAGGAACTGCAGCGGGATGAGGCCGTCGCGCAGCGCGTGCAGATACTTGGACGCCGTCACCTCGAAGTCGTACGTGCATTCCAGCGGGAGCGAGACCTCGGTTGTGCCGGTGAATCCCGGTACCATCGCCGCGCAGTGCTGCCACAGGAACGTGTGCTGGGTGGTTGCCCACCGTTCCCGTGGTCCGAACAAGTCGGTCACTCCGGCGGCCTCGTCGTCGGAATAGCCGCGCCGCAACGGGTCGATACGGACCTGACATCGCAGCGCGATCGCGTGCACCGGCTGATCGCCGGGCACCGAGACGGCGATACGCGCGGCAAGCATCGGCGTGACCGCGTACGGCTCGGCGCCCACGTCGGCAACGGTGAACGAGGCGCCCGGGCTCGTCATGAGCGCCGCTCCTCCGCATCGCTTTCGCTCTGCATCGTCGCCGGCGCGCATCGTTGCGCCTCACTGCGTTCGGCGAGTGCGGTGAAGAACTCGTCGATGAAATCGCGCGCTTCTTGGCCACCGTCGAAGCCGCGCCACCGCGTTCGTAGTCCGCCGACGAACTCGTAGCAGGCGTCGATCGGGACCAGGTAGCACTCGGGCGCTCCGTCGGCTTCTGCATCACCGGGCACGCGGATCAGCAGCGCCTCGACGTCGTCGAAGACCAGCCCGACCCTGGGTTCGGCTGCGCTGATTGCGCTCCAGGCGTCGAGGTCGAGTTCGGATTCGGTTGCACCGGCCGGCCCCGGGTAGAACCCGACGGTGCGGTCCAGCGCCGAGTTGCGGAAGAAGAACGCCAGCCCGACCGGGATCTGTAACGATTCCCAGGTGCGGCGATCGAGCGCGAAATCCGGAAAAGACAGATACCGGTCCGGGACCGCGCGATAGCGCAGCTCGGCGTGGCTGTCGGTGAACAGCAGATAGCAGCCACGGCATACGCACATCAATTGCCGCCCAGGCACATTCACCACGTGTTGGTGCGCGTCGGCGATAGCCTCCGAGCACATCTCGCACCGCTGTCCGGCCGGCTCCGGCCCGCGCCGATTTCCGGTGATGCGGGCCAGGACGTCGTAAGGGGTGGTCATGCCGGCGCGCCCATCGGCTCGGCCGGCACCGCGATGGAAAGCACCCCTTCGCGCAGCAGCAGTGGGATGGGATCAAGGTGGCGCTCGGTGCCGTCATCGAGGCCCGCCCCGGCGTGCACGACATCGAAATGCGCGTGACAGCGCGGACATCGCAGCACCGGGTCGCCCCCTGCGGCCGGTCGATGCAGCGCCGCACCGGCCAGGGATCCCTCGCAGGCCGGGCAGTGATCACGGTAGGCGTACAACTGGTCGCCGACCCGGCAGGCCAGCACCACCAGGCCGGCGACCGAGAAGCCGCCGACTTCGCCGGGAGCCAGGTCGGCCAGGTCAGGCACCTGATGCCACGCCGAGCCGCCGCCGTTGGACGGCGCCCTGGAATGGAGGGAGGCGAGCAGCGATTCGGCGGGGATCACCGTCGCCGGCTTTCCCGCGTCGGCTGTATCGGTTTGGGGGGTCACCAATTCAATCGACGAAACCTCCGGTGCGGCAGCCCGAATGGCATCCTCGACGGCCAATTCCAGCGTCACCGCCGACGACGGGCAACTCTTACAGCTGCCGGCGAATTGCAGCTGCACGGTGTCGCCGACGATGTCGAGCAGATGCACGTCGCCGCCGTGTGAGCCCAGGTACGGCCGGACGCGGTCGAGTGCATCGGAGACTCGTCGCCGCACGTCGTAGGGGTGCAGGCCGTGCACGAGCAGCAAGCTGGCCACCAAGTCGTCGGCGACCAGGCGGTCCAGAATGCCCGGATCCGCCTGATCGCCGACTGCCGCGAGGATTCGCGACAGGCCCGCGCCGTAGAGCTCGACTACCTCGCGGACCAGCTGCTCGGCGCGCTCACGCGCGGCCACCCCACCGGCCGCCGTTGCGTCCAGCAGCGTCTGGATCCGATCGCCCGCCGAGCGCCACTGCGCGTCCCCCTGCAACTCCTCGGGGCGATCAGCCATGCATCACTCCCCGGTCGCCGTTTGCGTCGGCGAGTGCAGCCGCTCCAGTGTCTTGCCCTTGCCGAGATACATGTGCACGCCACAGGGCAGGCACGGGTCGAAGCTACGCACCGTGCGCATGATGTCGATGCCCTTGAAGTGCTCCCGGTCGTTCTCCTCGAAGATCGGCTGGCCCTGCACCGCGTCCTCGTAGGGCCCCGGCGTGCCGAAGCTGTCGCGCGGGTTCGCATTCCACGGGGTGGGCGGGTACGGGTGGTAGTTGGCGATCTTGCCGTCGCGAATCACCATGTGGTGGCTCAACACTCCGCGCACCGCCTCGGTGAACCCGCAGCCGATGCCTTCCTTGGGCACGTCGAACTTCTCCCAGGTCTTGGTGCGGCCGGCCCGGATTTCAGCTAATGCCTTCTCCGCGAAGTGCAACGCGCACGCGGCAGCGTAGGCCTGGAAGTAAGTCCGTGCCCGGTCCCGCTCGATGGTGTTGGACCCGTGCTGCGGGATCTTCCACTCGAACTCGACGGGTCCCTTGAGGACGGTCTTGGGCAGGTTGATTTGCACCGAATGACCGGTGGACTTGACGTAGCCGATGTCGACCAGGCCGGCCAGCGCGGTCGACCACAGCCGGGCCAGCGGACCGCCGCCGGTGTCCAGAGCAAGGTGATCCTTGCCGTCAAACCAGCGTGGCGACATCACCCAGCTGTACTTACCACCGTCCATGTCCCGCTTCTGCGGATGCGGGTTGGTGTGCTGGTTCCACGGGTGACGCCGGTCGATCGGATTACCCAGCGGGTCGGTCTTGACGAACGTCTCCTGATCGGTCCAGTCGTCGTAATACGAACTGCCCAAGAGGATCCGGATCCCGAGGTTGATGTCCACGAGCGAGTGGGTGACCAGCTTGCCGTCGACCACCACGCCCGGTGTGACGAACATGGCGTTACCCCAGCGCTCCATGTCCTTGTACTCGAAGTTGCACACGTCGGGGTCCTGGAAGGAGCCCCAGCAGCCCAACAGGGTGCGGCGCAGCCCCACCTTCTCGTAACCGGGCATCGCCTCGTAGAAGAAGTCGAACAGATCGTCGTGCATGGGCACGACCTTCTTCATGAACTCGACGTAACGCATCAGCCGGGTCATGTAGTCGGTCATCAGCTGGATGGTCGCGACGGTGCCGACTCCGCCGGGGTACAGCGTGGACGGGTGCACATGGCGACCCTCCATGAGGCAGAACATCTCTCGTGTCCAGCGACTGACTTGAAGCGCTTCGCGGTAGAACTCGCCGCTGAACGGGTTGAGCGACCGCATGATGTCGGCGATGGTCTTGTACCCATGTGCGTCGGCATGCGGAGCTGCGGTGTTTTCCGCTTTGGCCAGCACACCTGGGTTGGTCTCCGAGACCATCTTTTCGCAGAAGTCCACGCCGACCAGGTTTTCCTGGAAGATGTTGTGGTCGAACATGTATTCCGCGGCCTCGCCGAGGTTGACGATCCACTCGCCCAGGTGCGGCGGCTTGACCCCGTAGGCCATGTTCTGGCAATAGCAGGAACAGGTGGCGTGGTTGTCGCCGCAGATACCGCAAATGCGGCTGGTGATGAAGTGGGCGTCGCGAGGATCCTTGCCCTTCATGAAAATCGAGTAGCCACGGAAGATCGACGATGTGCTGTGGCACTCGACGACTTCGCGGTTCTCGAAGTCGATCTTGGTGTAAATGCCGAGGCTGCCCACGATCCGAGTGATCGGATCCCACGCCATCTCGACAAGTTGGCCGGGCTCGCGCTTCGCGTGGGACGGCTCGGGGATGATCGTTGTCATCGAACTTTGCTCCCTATCTTCAGCTCAGATGCCGCGTCGCGCCTACCAGGTGCGGCGTGCGCCCGTGGTCAGTTTGTCGCCCTTGTGCCGCCACTTCGGTTCTTTGTCGACGGTGCGCCCGGTAATGCCGCGCAGGTTGCGGATGACCGAGCCGTACAGTCCTGATGCGGTAGTAGAAACCTTGCCGCCCGGTGGCTCGTCCATGAATGGCATGAACTTGTCCGGGAACCCGGGCATCGTGCAGCCGATGCAGATGCCACCGACGTTGGGGCAGCCGCCCATGCCGTTCATCCAGCCCCGCTTGGGCACGTTGCATTTGACCACTGGGCCCCAGCAGCCCAGTTTCACAATGCATTTCGGTGATCCGTACTCGGTGGCGAAGTCGCCCTGCTCGTAGTAGCCGGCCCGGTCGCAGCCCTCGTGCACGGTGGCGCTGAACAGCCACTTCGGCCGCAGCGCGTCGTCGAGCGGGATCATCGGCGCCTGGCCGGTGGCCATGTAGAGCAGGTAGGTCAGTGTCTCGGACAGGTTGTCCGGCTGGATCGGGCAGCCCGGGACGCAGACGATCGGAATTCCGGCCTTGCTCTTCCACTGCCAGCCCAGGTAGTCGGGTACGCCCATCGCGCCGGTCGGGTTGCCGGCCATCGCGTGGATGCCGCCGTAAGTGGCGCAGGTCCCCACCGCGACTATTGCCGTCGCCTTGGGGGCCAGTCGGTCGAGCCACTCACTGGTGGTCATCGGCTGCCCGGTGGCCGGGTTGTTGCCGAAGCCGCACCAATACCCCTCGCTCTTGAGCGCTTCGTTGGGAATCGAACCTTCCACGACGAGCACGAACGGTTCGAGCTCACCGCGGTCGGCCTTGAAGAACCACTCGAGGAAATCGTCGGCCCCGCCGGTAGGTCCGCATTCGAAGTCGATCAGTGGCCAGTGCACGGCGATCTTGGGCAGTCCGGGGAGTGCGCCGAGCGCGATCTCCTCGATACTGGGTTGGGTGGCGGCAGTCAGCGCCACCGAATCGCCATCACAACTAAGACCCGCGTTGATCCATAGCACGTGGATCAAGGTTTCTTCCGCTTTGACTGCTGCTTCTGTTGGCATACGGCAGCTTTCCGGGGCCTGGGCTAAAGGCCCCTCGCACCGCGGGAGTCGACGGTCGGCACGCTTACGCGGCGCTATTTCCTGGGTCTACTCTCGCCGAACTGCCTTGTCAACGATGATCTGGCAAATTCGGAGGCCCCGTACGGGTTTCCGGATTTTCGCCTTGATTTCGCCTGCCGCGGCGTATTGTGGGCTCTCGTTCGCCGTCTTGGGCCATCAGTGATGCGTGCCGATCAGCAACACATTTGCCTTCTTGCGAATAAGTCGCACGTGTTGGCAGTCAAGCGATTTCCATTCGCCCGGTTCGCCACCCGCCGCAGGAGGCGCCACGGTGCGGTCAGCTCGCTGAAGCTGCCATGAACCGTCGCAGCCAACCGAACCAGGCGGACATCCCGGCGCCGGTGCGGGCACTGATCGGCAAAATCGTCGCCGTTGGATTGACCTCGCGGACGCGGGCCGTGTAGGAATCGACGTCGACGTCCAAATATGGAACCAGATCGATCTTGTTGAGCAGCACCACGTCGACGGCGCGAAACATCACCGGGTACTTCAGTGGCTTGTCATCGCCCTCGGTGACCGAATAGACCATCGCCTTGGCGTGCTCGCCGACGTCGAACTCGGCCGGGCACACCAGATTCCCGACGTTTTCGATGATCACCAGGTCCAGGTCGGGGAGGTCCAGTCCCTGCAGCGCACGGTTGACCATCGGCGCGTCGAGATGACATTCGCCGCCGAACCCGTTGCCGGTGTTGAGCAGGGATATCTGAGCGCCCCGGCCACCTAGCTTGGCCGCGTCGAGGTCGGTGGCGATATCGCCTTCGATCACCCCGACGGCGAACTCACCGGCGAGTTCGTCCAGCGTCGCCCCCAGTACCGTCGTCTTGCCCGAGCCGGGAGAGCTCATCAGGTTCAGCGCGCGAACGCCGTTGCTTTCAAACGCTTTTCGGTTGTAGTCGGCGCGGACGTCATTTTCAGCGAAGATCGACTCCAGCACGTCGATGCGCTGCGAACCGGTCTCGTAGCCGCTGTGGTCTCCGTGGTCATGATGCTCGTGGGGGTGATTCTCAGGATCCGAGTGGTCGTGAGTGTGCACCGTGCCGTCGTCGTGTCGATGAAACCTGCCCATGTGCTCTACCTTTCACCGGCTCTTCACGAAACGTCCAGCGAAGTCACCAAGAACTCGTTGCCGCGCAGCACCTCGACGTCGGCGCTCCCGCACCCCGGGCACAGCAGCGACCACACCGAGGTGATCGTCGAACGTTGCCCACACGACCGGCACTGCACCTCGGCGGTGACGAGCTCGAGCTCCAGCTCGGCGTCGGGCATGTCCTCATAGTCGCGGACCAGCGTCCAGCAAAACGTGAGCGAGTCGGGCACCACCTGGCGCAGCGCACCTATCTTGACTCGCACGATGTCGACGTGGCGACCGTCGGCATACGGTCTGACCACCCCCGCGATCGCCTGGCAGAGCGACAGCTCATGCATGGACCCCGTTCTACACCGCGGAAGCTGACAGCGGCGGTTAATGAAGTTGCATTGACCACCCGTCAGCGTCTAACCTCGGCGATCGTGCGGAATCTTCTCGTAGTAGCCAGTACCCGCAGCGGGGTCTGATCCAGACCGACCCCCCGCTGTGGGTCGGAAGCTACTACTCGTCGGTCACCACTGAAAGACCAGGGAAGACCGGCACATGACAATCACCGACCTGAGATTTCCGAGTTGCTCGGACATCGGCCCTTTACCCGAATCGCCATCGATCCGCTTTGACGGCATCCCGCTACCGCGAGGAATCCGGGAGGACGCCAATACCATGTCGTGGAGCACGTTCACCGCCACCTACGCCCCGAGCGCCGGGCCGCTGCGCTTGGGCCAGTGGGAATGCACTGACACCGAACGTCCTGCCACCCGGTTGGGCCCGCAGGCTCGAACATTCCGGGCCACCCTGGGGTTCGGCGATCGCATCGAGACCGCGACCGCCACTGCGACTGGTCCGGTTGCCGCGCTGACCGCGATGCTCTACGACCATGGCGTCGCGGTGGAGACGCTGCGGTTTCATCAGCTGCGATCAGAAGACACCACCGCGACGTTCATCCAGGGCAGCGACGGCCGCCGGGCCGAGTGGGCGATGGGCTGGTCGGAAGACCCGACGCAGTCGGCCCTGTATGCGGTCATCGCCTGCGCGAACCGGCTGGTGGCCGGGCAGGGCCCGGCGAACACCGCTGTCTGATCTCCGGCTAAAGCGGGCGCAACACCATCGGCATGCCGTCCACCGGGATCGGCATGCCGCCGTAGTCCCATTTCGCCTGGTACCCCGGGCGGGGCAACTCAAGCCGGTAGCGGCGCAGCAGCCGGTGCAGGATCGTCTTGATCTCTAGCTGGCCGAACGTCATCCCGATGCACTTGTGCGGGCCGCCGCCGAACGGTGTGAACGCGTAACGGTGCCGCTTGTGTTCGCAGCGCGGCTCGTTGAACCGGTCGGGGTCGAATTTCAGCGGATCCGTCCAGATCTCCGGCAGGCGATGGTTCATCCCTGGGTACGCGATGACGTTCGTGCCCGCAGGCAGGTAGTAGCCCAGCAACTCGGTGTCGCGCACAGTCTGGCGCATCGCCCACTGCACCGGTGTCACCAGCCGGATCGCCTCGTTCATCACCAAATCGAGCGACTCCAGCTTCTCCAGTGACTCAATATCCAGTGGACCGTCGCCGAGCCGATCGGATTCGTCGCGGCAGCGTTCCTGCCACTCGGGGTTGGCGGCCAGGTTGTAGGCCATCGTCGTCGTGGTCGATGTCGAGGTGTCATGCGCGGCCATCATCAGGAAGATCATGTGGCTGACGATGTCCTCGTCGGAGAAACTGTTGCCGTCCTCGTCCTCGGTGTGGCACAGGACCGTCAGCAGGTCGCTGCCTTCCTTGCCGCGGCGCTCTTTGACACGCTCACGGAAGTAGTTCTCCAGCAGCTCACGGGCCTGGAGACCACGCCACCAGGTAAACGGCGGCACGCTGGTGCGGATGATCGCGTTTCCGGCGCGGGTGGTGATCGTGAAGGCCTTGTTCACCTTGGTCACGAGCGCATGGTCGGTGCCGGGTTCGTGACCCATGAACACCATCGACGCGATGTCGAGGGTGAGCTCCTTCATGGCCGGGTAGAGCAGAAAACGTGGATCATTGGCTACCCAGTCGTTGGCCACCACCTGCGAGACGACCTGGTCCATCTGCTCGACATAGCCGACCAGCCGGGAGCGGACGAACGCTTCCTGCATGATCCGCCGATGGAACATG
>NZ_DATMLH010000123.1:0-38791 GCF_035570115.1 Mycobacterium sp. | reverse complement strand
GCAAAGTCCGCGGTACACGATGCTCGCCGAACATCAGCACGGCGATGTCAGTGTTCAACGGCTCCTCGCAAACAGCTGAGATAAGGTAGGTCACCGGCTGGACCACAATAAGCGGCAGATACTGGTGGGAGAAGCGCCATGCCGGCAATCGTCCTGATCGGCGCCCAATGGGGCGACGAGGGAAAAGGCAAGGCCACCGACCTACTCGGCGGCCGCGCCCAGTGGGTAGTGCGCTACCAGGGCGGCAACAACGCCGGACACACCGTGGTGTTGCCCACCGGTGAGAACTTCGCCCTGCACCTCATCCCGTCGGGTGTGCTTACACCCGACGTCACCAACGTCATCGGCAATGGCGTGGTAGTCGACCCCGGCGTGCTGCTCGACGAGTTGAAGGGTCTCGAGGACCGCGGCGTCGACACCTCGAAGCTGCTGATCTCCGCCGACGCGCATCTGCTGATGCCCTACCACGTGGCCATCGACAAGGTGACCGAGCGCTATATGGGCAGCAAGAAGATCGGCACCACCGGCCGCGGCATCGGGCCGTGCTACCAGGACAAGATTGCGCGCATCGGGATCCGGGTCGCCGATGTGCTCGACCCGGATTTGCTGACCCACAAGATCGAAGCCGCCCTGGAATTGAAAAACCAGATCCTGGTCAAGATTTACAACCGCAAGGCCCTGGAGCCGGCGCATCTCGTCGAGGTCCTGCTCGAACAAGCCGAGGGCTTCCGGCATCGCATCGCCGACACCAGGCTGCTGCTGAACACTGCGCTAGAGGCCGGCGAGACCGTATTGCTGGAAGGCTCGCAGGGCACCCTGCTCGACGTCGACCATGGCACCTATCCCTACGTCACGTCGTCGAATCCGACCGCCGGCGGCGCCGCGGTCGGCTCCGGCATCGGCCCGACGCGGATCACCACCGTGCTGGGAATTCTGAAGGCCTACACCACCCGGGTCGGCTCCGGCCCGTTCCCCACCGAATTGTTCGACGAGAACGGCGAATACCTGTCCAAAACCGGTGGTGAGTTTGGCGTGACCACCGGGCGCCGTCGCCGCTGCGGCTGGTTCGACGCTGTGATCGCCCGTTACGCCACCCGGGTCAACGGCATCACCGACTACTTCCTGACCAAGCTGGACGTGTTGTCCAGCCTGGAAACCGTCCCGGTGTGCGTCGGCTACGCGATCGACGGCAAACGCACCCACGACATGCCCATGACTCAAAGCGATCTGGCCCGCGCCGAACCGATCTACGAAGAGCTGCCCGGCTGGTGGGAAGACATTTCCGACGCACGGACGTTTGACGATCTGCCCGCCAAGGCGCGTGACTACGTGCTGCGGCTGGAAGAGCTTGCCGGAGCACATGTTTCGTGTATCGGTGTCGGCCCGGGCCGTGATCAGACCATCGTTCGCCGCGACGTGCTGGCGGCGTGCGTGTGACCGAGTCTTCGCAGAGCCCAGAACAACTCGACCCCGATTACGACCATCACGGCGGCTTTCCGGAATACGGGGCCGCTAGCCCGGGGCCGGGTTTCGGCCGGTTCGTCAATGCCATGCGAAGGGTGCAGGATCTGGCGGTGTCTGCAGACCCCAGCGACGACGTCTGGGAAGACGCCGCCGACCACGCCGAGGCGCTATCCGCGCTGCTCGCGCCGTTTCAGGCTCCCGAAGGCCAGGGTCCGGCCGGCCGGTCGCCGCAATTGCCGGGAATGGGCAGCCTGCTGCTGCCGCCGTGGACGATGAGCAGATTCGACCCTGACGGCGTCGAGATGCGCGGCCATTTCGGCCGGTTCCACGTCGGCGGCAACGGGGCGGTGCACGGCGGCGTGCTCCCGCTGCTGTTCGACCATGTCTTCGGGATGGTGGTGCACGCCGCCGGCCGGCCGATCAGCCGGACCGGCTTCCTGCACGTCGATTACCGCAAGATCACCCCGATCAACACCCCGTTGGTGGTCCAGGGCCATGTCACCGCCACCGAGGGCCGCAAGGCGTTTGTCCGCGGCGAACTGCGCGACGGCGACACCCTGCTGGCCGAAGCCAACGGCCTGATGGTGCGGTTGCTGCCCGGTCAGCCGTAATAGCGAGACGTCGCCTGCGCGTGCCTGCGGCTGTGACCGCGACAACCCTCCGCCGTGTGGAGTAGCCTCAATCACAGCGGTAATTCACCCCTCTCGACTAGCGGTCACATTCCTTTCGGACCGGGGGTGGCGCTCTACCTCGGGTGACAGCAACGAGGTTTGCCACCGCGACCAGCGGGATCGTCGCCGATCCGAGATGCGAGGGAAGGCACCCTCGGCGGGAGCTGGGCATGGATCGGCACGATTCGCCTGGTGTGACCGACGTTCTCGCGCAACCGTTCTCGTCCTTCTTGCACCGTCGTCGTTGCGCCTGATGTTTGGAGTTTGTGACCTGATGCTTTTTCCCATGTCGCCAACCGATTCGATGTTCCTGCTCGCCGAGTCCGAGAATTGTCAGATGCAGGTGGGCGGGCTGGCGTTGTTTTCCCCGCCTGAGGGCGCCCGCGCGCGCGACGTGCGCGAGATGTTCGCAGCGGCCGTCGGCCGCGACGAGGTGGCCGGGTTTTGGCGCAAGCGGGCCCGCCGGTCGGTGACGTCGCTGGGCCAGTGGGGCTGGGATTCCGGCGGCGAGGTCGACCTCGACTACCACGTGCAGTATTCGGCGCTGCCGCAGCCCGCCGGAATGGCGGAGTTGTGGGCGCTGGTGTCCTGGCTGCACGCGGCTCCGCTGAACCGGGACCGGCCGCTGTGGGAGATGCACCTGATCGAAGGTCTCGCCGACGGCCGCTACGCCGTGTACATCAAGATCCACCACGCGCTCGCCGATGGGGTGTCCGCGATGGGGATGCTGCGCTCGGCGTTGAGCGCGGATCCCGACCGGCGCGGAGCGCCCGCCCTATGGGAGCCGGCTGAGCCCGCAACGGACCCGCCAGCTGCCTCCTCGCCGCGCGGTTTGGACCCGTTGCGGCTGCCGTCCTGGGCGGCGGCGAAGGCCTGGAGCACGGCCCGCGAAGCCGCCGGGCTCGCGCCCGCGCTCACCGGCACGCTCGAGCGGGCGCTGCGCCACCGCGATGGGCCGTTGTCGCTGGCAGCGCCGCGCACGATGCTCAACGTGCCGATCGACGGCGCCCGGTCGTTCACCGGGCGCTCCTGGCCGTTGGAGCGGCTACGCCTGGTCGCCAAGCAGAGCGACGCAACCGTCAACGACGTGGTGCTCGCCATGTGCGCCGGGGCGCTGCGCAGCTATCTGACCAGTAAGAGCGCGCTGCCGTGGGCGCCGCTGGTAGCGATGGTGCCGGTCTCGCTGCGCGGCACCCGGCCCGAGGGCGACGGGGGCCGCACCGCGGAAGCAGGGAACAAGATCGGGTCATTGACGTGCGGCCTGGCGACCAACCTGGCCGACGCCGGCGAGCGGCTCGCAGCCGTGCGGGCCGGCATGCGTGAGGGCAAGGCCGCGTTGGCCGCGCGCACTCAACTGCAGGTCCTCGCGATGAGCGCGCTGGGGGCCGTACCGCTCGCGCTGGGCATGCTGGTCGGTCACCACAGGCTGCTGCGGCCGCCGAACGTGATGATCTCCAACATATCCGGGTCCCCGGCGCCGCTGTACTGGAACGGCGCCCGCCTCGACGCCCTCTACCCGCTGTCGATCCCGGTTGACGGTCAGGCGCTGAACATCACGTGCACCAGCACCGACGATACGATCGCGTTCGGGCTCACCGGCTGCCGCCAGGCCGTCCCCGGGCTGGGCGCGATGACCAAGCACCTCGACGACGAACTCCGCCTGCTCGAGCGCGCGGCGGGACTCTGACGACTCACGCGCTTGTCGTCAGCCCAAACGTTCGGTATCGCGCCCGGATCGCCGCTTGCCGCCCCTGCCGTGAGCCGCCCTATCCTTGAGCAGCGTGCAGCAGTGCGTGCAGCACAGTGACCGAGGGAGAAGGTGAAACCGGTGGCCGAGGGCGTGCCGCATGGCCAGTCGACTGACGGAAAGCACGACCAGCCGCCGGTCCACCAGCTGCACCGGACCACGGTGATGCTGCTGGGCTCGGGAGAGTTCAGCCGCGAACTGGCGCTCGCCTTTCAGCGACTCGGCGCTGAGGTGATCGCGCTCGACCGGTACGCCGATGCGCCCGCGCACGGTGTCGCTGATCAGTCACTGGTGGTCAACATGACCGACAGCGACGAGCTAGCCGCGGTGATCAGGCGGTTCGAGCCGAATTTCGTGGTGACGGCATCCGACGTGGTCGCCGCCGACGCGTTGATTGACGCGGCCGAAGCCGGTCTGGCCGAGGTTTTCCCGACGGCCCGCTGCGCTCGGCTCACCGCCGACCGGGAGGGGCTGCGCCGGCTGGCCGCTGACGAGCTTGGTCTGCCTACCGCCCCATTCTGGTTCGCGGGGTCGCTTGACGAGTTGCGGGCGGTGGCCGATCACGCCGGCTACCCGCTGCGGGTGCAGCCGGTGGCCGCGACGGCCGGCGCGGGGCAGTCAATCGTTCTGCTACCGGCCGACATCGAAACGGCCTGGCAACGTGCGGTGTCGGCCGGTGGTCGGCTGGCCCACAACCGGGTGTTGGCCGAGACCCTCGTCGAGATCGACTTTCACGTCACCCTGCTTACGGTGCGTAGCGTTGGACCGACGGCGCCCACGATCGAGTTCTGCGCCCCGATCGGACATGGTGAGGCCATCGGTGATGTGCAGGAATCGTGGCAGCCGCAAGACCTGAGCGTCGCGGCGTTGGACACTGCCAAGTCGATCGCCGCCCGTATCGTCAAGGCGCTGGGTGGGCGCGGCGTGTTTGGGGTGGAGCTGATGGTCCGCGGAGACGAGGTGTACTTCAGCGATGTCACGGCCCGGCCCTTCGAGAGCGGTCTGGTCACACTGCGCACCCAGCGGCTGTCGGAATTCGAACTGCAAGCCCGGGCAATCCTGGGCCTGCCGACCGACGCCATCATGATTTCGCCGGGCGCTGCGGAGGTGATCTACGCCGGCCATGACGCGTCCGGCCCGACGGTCCACAGCTCAAAAGCGGTCGGCGTACTGGCCGATGCGTTGCGGGTGCCGGAGAGCGATGCCCGGGTGTTCGGTGGTCACGAGCCCGAAGGGCGCCGTCCGTTGGGCGTGGCCGTTGTTACTGCCGCAGACGTGAGCACTGCGCGTACCCGCGCCCGGGAGGCGTCGGCGGCACTGCGCAGGCTCTGGTAGGCGCCGGCGAAGTCCTTGCCCGGCGTTCCGCGCCAGCGCCCACCAGTGGCTCTCCCAGTCAGGTGTGCGACACTCACGCGGGTGAGCTACGCAGGAGATATCACACCGGAGCAGGCGTGGAAGCTGCTCGGCGAGAACCCCGAGGCGGTGCTGGTCGACGTGCGCACCGACGCCGAATGGCGCTTCGTCGGGGTGCCCGATTTGTCCAGCCTGGGCCGCGAGGTCGTCTACATCGAGTGGAACAGTGTCGGCGGCGCGCGCAATGAAAAGTTCGTGGCCGAGCTGGCTGAGCAACTGCCGGCCGCCACCGGGGACCGGCCAGTGATTTTCCTGTGTCGCTCTGGCAACCGCTCCATCGGCGCGGCCGAGGCCGCGACCGAGGCGGGCATCGCCCCGTCGTACAACGTGCTGGACGGTTTCGAAGGGCATCTCGACGCCGACGGTCACCGCGGCGGGGTCGGTTGGCGCGCAATCGGATTGCCCTGGAAGCAGTCATGACTCGCGTCGCGACGATGCAGAGCGTAGCGATGAGGAGGAGCGGCGCAGGTGAGTGAGGTTCCGTCGGTGCGTACACCGGAGCCGTTGCCCGACGGTGTCAGCCAGGCCACCATCGGAGTGCGCGGCGGCATCTTGCGATCGCAGTTCGAAGAGACCGCCGAAGCGATGTATTTGGCGTCCGGCTACGTCTACGACTCGGCCGGCGCAGCGGAGCAGGCCTTCGCCGGCGACATCGACCGCTATGTGTACTCCCGCTACGGCAACCCAACGGTCAGCATGTTCGAGGAACGACTGCGGTTGATCGAGGGCGCGCCGGCGGCGTTCGCGACTGCGAGCGGGATGGCGGCGGTTTTCACCTCGCTGGGCGCGTTGCTGGGCGCCGGCGATCGCCTGGTCGCCGCGCGCAGCCTGTTCGGCTCGTGTTTCGTTGTGTGCAACGAGATCTTGCCGCGCTGGGGGATCGAGACCGTCTTCGTCGATGGCGACGACCTGACCCAGTGGGAGAAGGCGCTTTCCGTTCCAACCCAGGCGGTGTTCTTCGAGACGCCGTCGAACCCGATGCAGTCGCTGGTCGACATTGTCGCAGTTACCGAGCTTTCCCACGCCGCGGGGGCGAAAGTCGTGCTGGACAACGTCTTTGCAACCCCGTTGCTGCAGCAGGGTTTTCCGCTCGGCGTTGACGTGGTGGTCTACTCGGGCACCAAACACATCGACGGGCAGGGCCGTGTGCTCGGCGGGGCAATATTGGGTGACAAGGAGTACATCGACGGCCCGGTGCAGAAACTGATGAGGCACACCGGACCGGCGATGAGCGCCTTCAATGCGTGGGTAATGCTCAAAGGTCTTGAGACACTGGCGATTCGGGTCGATTATCAAAATGCCTCGGCGCAGCGAATCGCCGAGTACCTGGAGGGGCATCCGGCGGTGAGGTGGGTGCGTTATCCATTTCTGTCGTCGCATCCGCAGTACGACTTGGCAAAGCGACAGATGTCAGGCGGCGGTACCGTCGTCACCTTCGAACTCGACGTTCCCGACAGCGCGGCCAAACAACGAGCTTTCGAGGTCCTGGACAAGCTGCGGCTAATCAACATTTCTAATAATCTGGGAGATTCGAAATCCCTTGTGACCCATCCGGCGACGACCACCCACCGGGCAATGGGACCCGAAGGGCGCGCCGCTATCGGCCTGGGCGATGGTGTAGTTCGAATCTCGGTCGGTCTGGAAGGCACCGACGATCTCATCGCCGATCTCGATCAGGCGTTGCACTGACGACTAGCAGCATTCTCACAGCATTTGAATCTGGTCGGTTACTCCCGTTTCCGTTATCTGCGCTGCGCGTTATCACGTTATTTACCTTGCCGTTTCCGGCTTTTTCCGGCGGGTTTGGTCTTTAAGAACCTTTGGTGCGATGGTCAAAGTGCTCGGTACCGTGAGTTAAGGCGTGTATGGCAACATAAGGCGCCGATATCGCTGCCGGCTGAACAAACACGCCTCATTGCGCTGCGCCAGATTGGGAGAGACCAGAGTGATTTCGTGCATTCGCCGCCCGCGGACGTCGCCTCATCCGTTGACCCACGATTTTCTAGACTGGACCGTCGTTGTAGACGGACGCGAAGTTGCCTGGCAGAGCTATGCCGGTCCGCTGCGACTTGATGAGACAGACATCGCCATCGCTAGCCGCAAGTTGCTATCGATCGAACCCTGCGACCTGCTCGACTTGGTGGATGAGTATGTCGAGTTCTCGTCACCGAACGGTGAGCAGTCGCGCTTGATCGTGCATTCGACCACGCCGTTTGCCCGCGGTTTCGAGACAGACCTCACCGCGATGATTGAGGGACGGCCGGTCTCGGACCTCACGACGTATGTAGAGACGCGTGGTTTGTATCTCGCGCGGAGCGGCGATGTAGCTGTCGGACGAACTCGCCCATGGCGTCACGCGATTGCCAAAGAAGGGGTCAAGCGCCTGACGCTCCCGAATGCCGACTACTACTACATGTCTCACGCGCTGCTGCGGCGGGCGGTCGATGCCGGCGACCGCGATCCCGTCATAGCTCAGATGATCCAGATTCTGCGCGAACGACCTTCGACTGTTTTGTCTCCGTACGACTTCGAACCCGAGTTCCAAATATTTGTTACCTGGTTGGCGCAGGCGGCCGGTCTTCAGCGAATTCGTGTGGACGCCAACAACTCTCGTCTCGGAGCCTGGAACGGTAAGCGAATGCTGCATCCGACGGTCGAGTCCGCGCTGCGCCTCAACGGCGACCTGTCCAACCAGCCGGCCCAGCTGACACTTGACCAGGAGCATCGGGCGAGCGAGGCGTTCCACGCCCTGCGGACAACACTTCCGGTAGTACCGGGCTACACGGTCCCGTGGCAGGAAAACCGCTGCGGCTTCAGTCATGATCTTGTGCGCGCGAGCATGCTGCTGACGGCACGCTACGAGCTGTCGCACGGCTGCCTGAAGCCATCCGACGGCGGCAACGGCGGTCGCATCGTCGCCAACATCGAGCTCGATGACACTCGCCGGCTGGAAGACCTCGCAACCAAAGCGTGGAACTTGGGCGGCGATCAAGTCCTCGAGGCTCACGTTACTTACCAAGATAGACACATCGGCGGGGAGCAAGTCTTGACCACGCCGTCAGCTCACGTACGGTCAGGAAAGTTGTTGGACGGGTTGACCCTTCAATTTATGCGCGGTACCGCGTGGAAGGGCAACATCTTCGTGGGCGCCGCAGACTGGCAGAACCTCGGACTGGAAAAGGCCATGTACACCAAACTGCGCGGAGCGATGGGCGACCTGTCGCGGCGGCTGGGCTTGCTGCATTGTGGCGTTGACTTTGCGATCGGCACCTTGGGCGGAAAGTTCGGTGATACCGTCGTGGCCGCGGTCCAGGACATCAACCCGAAAGTCACGGGTGCCTTGTTTTTGCGGGAGTTCATGGCGCGCCATCCCGCCGTCGGTGGAGGGGCAGCAACCCGTGTTCTCCTTCCGGAGGCCACGGCGAATGCGGAGAAGATCCGCTCGCTTATGTCGAAATTCTCAACGGCGCAACAGCCTTGTGAGGAGATCGCCGTCGTGCCGGAGCGTTGGGCAATGATTGCCACGTCGGGACAAACGTCGGTGTCCGCCGGTGCTCAGGCGCTAACCCTCGAGCGGATGCTTGCCGTTGGCGCCGGAATGTAACACCGCGCGCGTTGCACTCGGCGGCAACACGCTAAGTGCTCATGGTGTCGACGAGATAACAATTCTCGCAACAAGATCGCCGGGTAAATAATTCGGCGCGACGCGCCAGACGAATACCGGGAACAGCGCCTTGGCCAACTTATCGTCATTTCGTGTACCGCCGTACGGTTCTGAAGCTACCGTTGCTCCTGGCGGCGGGCGCGGCTCTGGCCCAATCACCTCGCGCCTCGGCGGAGCCGCCCCGCGCCTCTGCTGAACCCAGTCGGTGGTCGCCTGATCGCGCCAACAGTTGGTATCAGGCGCAGGGTTGGCCCGTCGGCGCCAACTTCGTCACCTCCAATGCGATCAATCAGCTCGAGATGTTTCAGGCCGGCACTTACGACCCTCGGCGCATCGACACCGAACTAGGCTGGGCCCGCTTCCACGGGCTCAACACGGTGCGGGTCTTCCTGCATGATCAGCTGTGGGCACAGGATTCCCGCGGCTTCCAATCACGTCTCGCGCAATTCGTCGGCATCGCGTCGCGCCATCGCATCAAGCCGCTGTTTGTATTGTTCGACTCGTGTTGGGATCCGTTGCCCAGGCTGGGCCGTCAGCACGCGCCCACTCCCGGGGTGCACAACTCGGGATGGGTGCAGAGTCCCGGCGCTGAACGCATCGGCGATCCCCGCTACACCCGCGTGATGCAGGACTATGTGACGGGCGTGCTGACCCAATTCCGCAATGATGACCGGGTTTTGGGTTGGGACTTGTGGAACGAACCTGACAATCCCGCGAACCAGTACCGCAACGTCGAGCGGTCCGACAAGCTGGACCGCGTCGCGGAGCTGCTTCCGCAGGTGTTCTCATGGGCACGCTCGGTCGATCCCCGTCAACCGCTGACCAGTGGTGTGTGGCAAGGCGAATGGGAAGATCCCGCGAGCCGCAGCGCAATCGCCGGGATCCAGCTGGCCAACTCCGACGTGATCTCGTTCCACTCCTACGCCGAACCGGCGACGTTTGAGTCCAGGATCGCCGAGCTCGCCCCGCAGGGCCGGCCGATCCTGTGCACCGAATACATGGCTCGGCCGCAGGGCAGCACCGTCGAGAGCATCCTGCCAATTGCCAAGCGGCACAACGTTGGTGCCATCAACTGGGGCCTGGTCGCCGGAAGAACCCAGACCTACTTTCCGTGGGACTCCTGGGATCACCCGTACACGTCGATTCCGAAGGTCTGGTTCCACGATCTGCTGCGGCCGGATGGAACGGCTTTCCAGGGTGATGAATCTCAGACCATCAGAATGCTGACCTCCTCGACGGCCGGCTAAGCCCGATGGGTGTCGCCAGATCGATCCTGCTGTTTGCGATCGCTGCGCTGTTCGAGATCGGCGGCGCCTGGCTGGTCTGGCAAGCTGTCCGCGAGCATCGGGGATGGATCTGGGCCGGCCTGGGCGTGATCGCCTTGGGTGCTTACGGCTTCGTCGCCACCTTCCAAGCCGACCCCCACTTCGGCCGCGTTCTGGCCGCTTACGGCGGTGTGTTCGTGGCCGGGTCGCTGGCCTGGGGCATGGCGCTGGACGGGTTTCGGCCAGACCGGTGGGACCTTATCGGCGCCGCGGTCTGTCTGGCCGGCGTCGGAGTGATTATGTACGTTCCCCGCGGGCGGTAATCAATCCTTGTGCTCGACGACGCCCGTCGCGTGCTGCGCGCGGTCTTCGTAAGCCCGGCGGGCCGTGCTGTCCAGACTGAGGAAGACCGTGTCGTTGCCCATCTTCTTGTTGAGCCAGCGGCGACGCCGGTCCGACAACAGCATGGCCGCAACGGCGAACAACCGCCCCCAACCGGGCACCGACACCTGGGTCTTCGGCTTGTCGAGCACCTTGACGACCGCTGCGGCGATCTCAGAGGGCTCCACCGGCTTCTGCGCGGCGGACGGCGAGGTTCCTGAGATCAGTTCGGTGTTGGTGAACGTCGGCAGCACCGCGGTGACTTTGACGCCGTGTGGGGCGAATTCGTCTGCCATCGCCGTGGACAGCCCCACCACGGCGAATTTCGTTCCGGCGTAGATGATCTGGCCCGGCACCGCGACCATGCCTGCCAGCGACGCGATGTTGATGATGTGCCCGGTTCGACGCTTGACCATTTCCGGCAGCACCAGTTGGCAGCCGGTGAGCACGCCGTAGAAGTTGACCTCGATCGACGAGCGGATCGCCTGCGCCGACTGTTCGAGAAACGAGCCCACCGGCATGACGCCGGCGTTGTTGATCAGCACGTCAATGTGCCCGCCCCCGTCGGCGCGGGCCTTGTCGAGAAATGCCGCGAACGATTCTCGGTCGGTGACGTCGAGTGGATGACCCGACACCGAACCGAGATTGCTCATGTTGGCGACCGCGCTCTCGAGCACGTCGACGTCGCGGTCGCCGATCACCACCCGCGCACCCCGCGCCAGCAGCGCTTTGGCGGTGGCATGCCCGATGCCACGGGCAGCACCGGTGATGACGATGGTCTTACCCCTGATGTTGTCCATGCCGACGAACTTTACAGGTGTCAAAAATGGCGGGGAATCGCGCACCTCGGCGCCGGCGGGCCGGTATTTCGTCGTGGCTCACCCCTGCGGTTCGCCGGACTGTACGGCCCCCAAATAAGACTTCGTGTCCGGCGTCACATACCAGTGGTGCATGCCATACGACTGAAATCGGCTGAAAGAATCGCCCTTGTGACAGAAAACATCACAAGGTATGGTCAGCCAGCAGAATGATGCATGAAGTATGATAACAATGTCTACGGTGTAGAGCCGGTATGGCGCCTGCCGGAGAGGAAACGCATGAATGCGGTTTCACTAGCTACTTCGACCGGCGACCGGTTGTCTCTTGGCCAGGGCGTTAGCTGGCGTGATCCCGACATCGGCTGCACGCTGGTGCTATCGCATCCTTTGGCTGATCCTGGCTTGTGGTCCGAGTTTTTGGCGGGCGCCCATCGCTGCTATCGCAAGCACGGTGTGGAGTGTGTGCTCGACGTCGACGCGCTGCGCGGCGGAGCCGACACTGTCATGTTCTCGGCCGTGGTCGACGACGCCGGAGAGGTGATCGGCGGGCTGCGGGCCAAGGGGCCGTTGCGGTCGGCCGACGATTCGCACGCGGTTCTCGAATGGGCCGGCCAGCCCGGCCAGCAGACCGTCCGAAACATGATCGCCGACCGCATCCCGTTCGGGGTCTTGGAAATGAAGTCGGGCTGGACAACCGACGATCCGCATCGGAATCGTTTACTGACCGACGCCGTGGCCCGCAGTGGTCTCCAAATGATGGTCATACTCGACGCGCAATTTTGCATGTTCACGGCCGCGACATCCGTTCTGAACCGCTGGCGTTCTTCTGGAGCAGTGGTGGCAGCCATACCGGCTACGCCCTACCCCGACGAACGCTACCGAACCAAGGTGCTGTGGTGGAACCGTCACGATTTCTTTAACTACGCGCAACCAGATCAGGTTGCCAAGATCCTTACCGAGACGGAGCTACTTCTCCGCGCGTTGCATCGGCGCGGAGGAGTCGACGCCCTTTTCTCCGAGTGGAGCTCGATCACGCGCGGGAAACCACCCCGCACAACTCATTTCGAGGTGGTGGCCTAACATGTCGCAACCTCGGACTTTGACAAGGTCACAATCCCAAATTCTGAGAGGTATCAGCATGCAGAGCAGCCCCGATCCGGTCTGGATTCTTTTCATCGCGGACGTCGAATCCCGCGACAGATTGCTCAAGTACAGCAGCGGGACGCAATGGGAAGTGGATCCCGTAACCGCCGCCGCGCTGGTCTTGGTCGGCGCCGCGGTGCGGCTGCCGAACCAAGCAACCGCAGCACCCGGGGATGGGATCGGCGACATACCGTCAGCCTCCGCCGAGATTGCTTGACCCGGAGCGCCCATCCGTTCGCAAGCAGCATGATCTCGAAGACCATGATGTCGACGTCCTAGATACCGAGATCCTTGGCGATGATCGTCTTCATGATCTCGGTGGTTCCGCCGTAGATCGTCTGGATGCGGGCGTCGACGAACGCGCGCGAAACCGGATACTCCCGCATATAGCCGTAACCGCCGTGCAACTGCAGGCAGCGGTCTGCGGTGCGCACCTGCAGTTCGGTGGTCCACCATTTCAGCCGGGCCGCCCTGGCCGCGGTGAGCTCACTGGTCAAGTGCTCGGCGATGCAGTCATCGAGATAGGTTCGTGCAAGGTCGATTTCGGTGGCTAGCTCGGCGAGGACGAATTGGGTATTCTGCAAGCCAGAGATCGGAGAGCCGAAGGCTTTTCGCTGCCGCACGTATTCGAGAGTTTCGGCAAGTACCCCTTCGGCGGCAGCCACCGCACCCACCGCCAGCGAAAGCCGCTCCTGCGGAAGGTTGTTCATCAGCTGATAGAAGCCCCTACCTTCCTGCTCGAGCAGGTTGTCGACGGGAACTCGCATATCGGTGAAGCTCAGCTCGCTGGTGTCCTGGGCATGCAGGCCGATCTTCTCCAGGTTCCGGCCGCGGGAAAAGCCCGGCGTGTTCGGGTCGACGACCAGTAGCGACAGCCCCTTGTGACGATCGGGTGCGGTGCGTACCGCGATGATGAACAGGTCCCCGGTCTGCCCGTTGGAGATAAAGGTTTTGGCGCCGTTGACGACGTAATGATCGCCGTCACGCACCGCGGTGGTGCGGATCCCGGCCAGGTCGCTGCCGGCGCCCGGTTCGGTCATCGCGATGCCGATGATCGTCTCGCCGGTCACCACCCGCGGTAACCAGCGTTGTTGTTGTTCGGGTGTCGTCAGGTCGGTGAAATAGGGCAGCACGATGTCGTTCTGCAGCGAGATGGCGACGGCCTCGGCCGCCGCGCCGACTCGCTGGAGTTCTTCGACGACGATCGCGTTGTAGCGAAAGTCGTCGACACCGGGCCCGCCGAATTCCTCGGCGACTGAAAACCCCAGCAGTCCAAGCTTTCCCGCTTCGATGAATAAGGAGCGGTCCAGACGTCCAGCCTTCTCCCAGCGTTCGTGGGCCGGGACCACCCTTTGTGCCACGAAATCGCGGACCAGTTCCCGGAACTGCTGATGCTCGGAGGTGTATTCCAGGCGTGCGCTCATAAGGATGCTCCTGTCAACGGAAGGCGTCCAGACCGGTGATCGCCTGGCCCAGGATCAGCTGATGCATCTCCGGAGTGCCCTCGTAGGTCAGCACGGATTCCAAGTTGACCATGTGCCGGATCACCGGGTATTCCAGCGAGATTCCGTTGCCGCCCAAAATGGTTCGTGCGGTCCGGCAAATTTCGATCGCTTCACGGGTGTTGTTGAGCTTGCCGAAGCTGACCTGCTCCGGGCGCAGTCCGACGCTGTCTTTGAGTCGTCCCAGCTGCAGCGCGAGCAACAGGCCTTTGTGCAATTCGACGGCCATGTCGACGAGTTTGGCCTGGGTCAACTGGAATCCGGCGATCGGGCGATCGAATTGCGTGCGGTGGCTGGCGTAGTCCAGTGCGGCCTGCCACGCCGAGCGCGCGGCGCCCATCGCGCCCCAGATGATGCCGTAGCGTGCTTCCGACAGGCATGACAGCGGGCCTTTGAGCCCCTTCACCTCGGGCAGCAGGGCATCATCAGGCAGCCGCACGTCGTCGAGCACCAGCTCACTGGTGATCGACGCCCGCAGCGAGAGCTTGTGGTGGATGGTGTTGGCGGTGAAGCCAGGCGCGTCGGTGGGGACGATGAAGCCGCGGATCCCGTCGTCTGTGACGGCCCAGACGATTGCGACATCGGCGACCGAGCCGTTGGTGATCCACATCTTGCGGCCGTTGAGGATCCAGTCCGACCCGTCGCGCCGTGCCCGGGTTGTCATCGACGCCGGGTCAGATCCGGCATCGGGCTCGGTCAGCCCGAAGCAGCCCAGCAGTTCGCCTGCGGCCATGCCGGGCAGCCACTGTTGCTTTTGCTCCTCGGAGCCGAATCTCCAGATCGCGAACATGGCCAGCGACCCCTGCACCGACACCATCGACCGGATACCGGAATCGGCGGCCTCTAATTCGGTACACGCGAGTCCGTAGTGCACGGCCGACGCTCCGCCGCAGCCGTAGCCCTCCAAGTGCATGCCGAGCAGGCCAAGCTTCCCGAAGTGCTGAGCGAGTTCGCGGACCGGAAGATCACCGGTTTCGAACCATTCCGCGACATACGGAATGATATTTTCGGCGCAGAATTGGCGGACCGTGTCGCGTACTGCGATCTCGTCGTCGGACAGCGACGCGTCGAGGCAGAGCGGGTCCTGCGGGTCGAAAGCCGGCGGTTTGTCGGTGCTCATGGGCTCATCCTGCCATCGTCAGGTCACCGCTCACACTGATCAACTGACCGGTGATGAACGAGGCGGCGTCGGAAGCGAAGAACAGCACCGGGGCGGCGACGTCCTCCGGCCGGGCCAGCCGGCGAAAACGGGATCGCGTTGGCCAGATCCTCATTCCGGTGGGACGGTCAAGGCTTAGTCGCATGCCACCTTGCGGTGCCATCCAGGACGTCGACGTGGATGTCTCGAAAGCCCGCGCCGCGCAGCTGACCGGGCAGTCTCTCCGTCGAGATCGGGTTGTAGGTATCGGCATCTGCTTCAGCCGAAATATCGGTGACGCAAGAGTTCATCGACGTGCATCGGCGCAACTTCGGCCACACCCCCGGCGCGCGGCGTCCTCGCCGACGATGAACAATTTATTCATGGTGCGTCCGCGGCGGACTCTGGGTTGGCTGGGCGTCGATGCTGCCTGTGTGCTGGTGTTCTGTGCCGTCGGGCGGCGCAGCCACGACGAGGGGCTCAACGTCGCGGGCATCGCGACGACCGCCTGGCCGTTTCTGAGCGGGACCGCCGTGGGCTGGCTGGCGGCTCGGGCGTGGAGACGCCCCACGGTCGTGGCGCCCACCGGGGTGGTGGTGTGGTTGTGCACGGTCGCGATCGGGATGCTGCTGCGCAAAGCCACCTCCGCCGGTGTCGCCGCCAGTTTCGTGGTGGTGGCCTCAACGGTCACCGCGGTGCTGCTGCTCGGCTGGCGGGCGGCGCTACTTTTAAGTGCGGGTAAGCGGACCTAGGCGACCCATTGACCACGGGTTTCGGTGGATCGGCGGAGGATGATTCGCGCTGGCGCGGCGCGGCGTAGGGTCGGCGTGACTATGCGGCGAACAGACCACGACACCTGGGATCCGGCGACCAGCGTCGGAACTACCGCGACATTGGTGGCGACGGTCAGGGCTTTGGCAAACAGGGCCGGGTTGATCAACGACCCGTTCGCCGAGCCATTGGTCCGCGCCGTGGGGATGCACTTCTTCGACCAGGTCGCCACCGGTGAGCGTGCCATCAGTGATCTCGGTGAGGACAACGGGTTCGCGCTGCTGACCGATCTTTTCGCGGTACGCACCCGATTCTTCGACAACTTCCTCACCGATGCGGGCAGGGCCGGTATTCGGCAGGCGGTGATCTTGGCGTCGGGGCTCGATGCCCGGCCCTATCGGCTGTGGTGGCCGGCGGGCACCACCGTCTACGAGATCGATCAGCCGGGGGTGATCGAGTTCAAAACCCAAACGCTGCGCGCCTTGGCGGCCACACCGACCGCCGATCGGCGGGCGGTGGGCATCGATCTTCGCCGGGACTGGCCGGAGGCGCTGCGGCGGGTTGGCTTCGATGCAACCGAGCCCAGCGTGTGGATTGCCGAGGGGCTGTTCATCGGGTTCTTACCGCCCGCCGCGCAGGACCGGTTGCTCGCCAATGTCACCGCATTGAGTGCGCGCGGCAGCAGGGTGGCGGCGGATTATCTGCCGAACCCGAGCGCGCCGTATTCGAGTCAGGAGCACGCGCTCGCTGAACGATGGCGGCCCTACGGTTTCGACGGCAATATGAGCGAGCTCACTTATCTGGACGAGCAACATGACGCCGCCGAGTCCCTAGAGGCGGTTGGTTGGAAAACGGTTGTGGCCGATCTCGCGGAACTGTTCACTGCCACCGGTTTACCGGGGTTGCGTCGTCAGGATCTCGGCGGGGCACCGGTGGCGGGCCGCTACGTCAGCGCGACATTGACCTAGCAGGGCCGGAATGCGGCCGATAACGAGGCGTTGGACAGTGACGTGATACTCCAAGAGTCGACAGGGGCGGCTCAGCTGCGCTTCTTGGCGGTGGAGCCGGACGACCCGCGGGCGCAGCCGCTGTTGGCCGAGCTGGCGGTCGAGTATTCCGAGCGTTACGGCGGCACCCCGGACGCGCATCGTAGCTGGCTGCCAGTTCCGCCCGACAAGCTCGCGCCGCCCGACGGTGGCCTGTTGATCGGCCTGCTGGACGGTGTTCCCGTCACCGGCGGCGCATTCCTGCGGTTCGATGGCGACACAGTGGAATTCAAACGGATCTGGACCGACAGCGGATACCGTCGCCGCGGCTACGCCAAGGCGCTGCTGGCCGAACTGGAGGCCACCGTCGCCGCGAGGGGCTACCGGCGGGTGTACCTCATCACCGGCGACCGTCAACCGGAGGCAGAGGCGTTGTATCGCACCACCGGATACACCGAGATGGAAGCGCCAACGGTGTCATGGGGACCCTTTCGCCCGATCGCGTTCACGAAGGTGTTCGATAAGGGACTGCCATGACCGATCAGTTGCATGTGGGTGTGGCGCTCGACGGCTACGGCTGGCATCCGCACGCCTGGCGCACCACGCTGACCGCCGATCCCGCGACGGAATCAGTTCTCAGCGGACGGTACTGGGCCGGTCTGGCGGCCACTGCCGAGCGCGGTCTGCTGGACTTCTTGACCATCGACGACACCCTGATGCCCCAACCCGGACGCCGCGAGGAAATCTCGCCGCGGCGGCTGGCGGGTCGCGCCGACGCCGTTCTGGTGGCCGCGCGCATCGCCCCGGTCACCCGGCATATCGGGCTGATCCCGGTGGCCACCGTCACCCACACCGAGCCTTTCCACGTCTCCAAGGCCATAGCCACTCTCGACTACGTATCGCACGGCCGGGCGGGCTGGCAGCCGCGGGTCAGCTCGACTGCTCACGAGGCCGCGCTGTTCGGAAGGCGTCAGGCTTCGCAGGATGCCGACGAGCTGTTCGACGAAGCCGCCGATGCCGTCGATGTGGTGCGCCGGCTGTGGGACAGCTGGGAGGACGACGCGATAATCCGCGACGCGGTCGCCGGGCGCTACATCGATCGGGACAAACTGCACTACATCGACTTTCGCGGGAAGTACTTTTCGGTGAAAGGCCCGTCGATCACTCCGCGTCCGCCTCAGGGTCAGCCGGTGGTGGCAGCGCTGGCCCACGCGCCGCGCATCTACGAATTCGCCGCCACCAGTAGCGATCTCGTCTTCATCACGCCAACAGATGAGGCCGCGGTACATGCCATCATCGACGAAGTGCATGCGGCTGGAGGCGCGCACCTGAAGATCTTCGCCGACGTGGTGGTGACCTTTGGCGGAGACTCCAATTTCGGTTCTGACGCATTCATATTCGGCGGCAGCGCAACAGATTTGGTTGACCTGCTGCTGGGTTGGCAGCGGCGGGGCATCAACGGTGCTCGGTTGCGGCCCGCTGTCAACGCCACCGATCTCCCGGTGATCGTCGAGCAAGTGGTGCCATTGCTGCAGAGCGCCGGGCGTTTTCGCACCGACTACGGGCAGCAGGAGACATTGCGCCAACGGCTCGGCCTGCCGACCGCGCCCAACCGTTATGCGGCGGTGAGCTCATGAATACCGTCCCGCTCTCGATTCTCGACTTGGCGCCGATCAGTGCGGGCAGTGACGCGGCGACGGCCCTGCACAACACGATCGATCTGGCCCAACATGCCGAGCAATGGGGTTTTCGCCGGTTCTGGATCGCCGAGCACCACTTCGTCGGTGTCGCCAGCTCGGCGCCGGCCGTGCTGATCGGGCAAATCGCGGCCGCTACCAACACGATTCGAGTGGGCTCGGCCGCGGTACAGCTTAGCCACACCACGGCTGCCGCGGTGGTGGAGAGCTTCGGGATGCTGGAAGCCTTCTACCCGGGCCGCATCGACCTTGGCGTCGGCCGAGGGCAGCGGCGCGACACCGGCTTCAAGCCGAAGCCGCCGTCGTCCAAAAACCGCCAGCCGCGGCAGTGGCGCGAAGTCGATGGTGTGGTGATCCCGTTGCCGTTTGACCTGCGCGGGCTGCTCGACAAGGAGCGGGTACAGGCGACGATGGGGATCTTGCAGCAACCTGAGGCCGTGTCGCCTGACTTCGGCGAGCAACTGGGCGACATCATCGCGATGCTGGACGGTACCTACGAGGTCGAAGGTTTCGATGTGCACGCGGTACCGGGGGAGCGATCCGGGTTGACGCCGTGGGTGTTCGGCAGCACCAGGGGGCAGAGCGCCAGACAGGCTGGCGCGCACGGGTTGCCGTTCGTGGCGAGCTATCACATCACGCCGGCGACCGCGTTGGAGGCCATCGACGCATACCGTGAGACGTTCGTCCCGTCGGCCACACTGCCGCGGCCCTACGTTGCGGTATCCGCCGACATCGTGGTCGCCGACGATAGCGCCACCGCACGGAAACTCGCTGCCGGCTACGGACAGTGGGTGTATTCGATCCGAACCGGGGTGGGCGCTGTGCCTTACCCGGCTCCCGAGGATTGCCGTCCGCTCGCCGACGAACAGCTGCCCGTGGTCAAAGACAGGCTGGAGACGCAATTCGTCGGTGATCCGGATGAGGTCGCGCAGCGGCTGGCCGCGCTGCAACGACTGACCGATGCGGACGAACTCGTCGTCACGTCGGTAACCCATGGTCATCAAGACCGGCTCCGCTCGCATGAGCTGCTCGCCAAACGCTGGGGTCTGGGCGAATGAGCACACAGGCAGGCAAGCCCCGCAAGACCATTCACTTGGCCGCCTGGGCGATTAACAACACCACCGTGTGGACCGATCCCGCCGCGGGCAACCAAATCGAGTTCGACTCGTTCGCGCACATGGCCCGCACGGCCGAACGGGGGCTGTTCGACTTCCTATTCCTGTCCGAGGGGCTGCGACTGCGTGAGCATCGAGGCCAGATCTGCGACCTCGACGTAGTAGGCCGACCGGACACCTTCACCTTGCTGGCGGCGCTGGCCGCCGTCACCGACCGTCTCGGTTTGACCGGAGCCATCAACACCACGTTCAACGAACCCTTCCAAGTGGCAAGGCAATTCGCTACGCTTGACCATCTGTCCGATGGCCGCGCGGGCTGGAGCATCGTCGCCTCGTCGGACGCCTTCACCGGCGAGAACTTCCGGCGCGGCGGCTTTCTCGACCGCGCCGACCGCTACCACCGCGCCGAGGAATTCCTCAGCGTGACGCGCGAATTCTGGGACAGCTGGGCATCCGACGCTGTGCTGGCCGACGTCGACGCCGGAACCTATGTCGATCCCAGCCGGGTCGGGGCGGTCGACCATCACGGCGCCCAGTTCGACGTCCGCGGGGTCGCGACGCTGCCCGGCGGACCGCAGGGACATCCGATTCTGTTGCAGCCCGGAGACTCCGACGAGGGCCGAAACTTTGCCGCCCGCTACGCCGACGCCCTGTTCACCCTGCACTCGACGTTGGAAGCCGGCCAGCGCTACTACGCCGACGTGAAAGGCCGCGCGGTTTCCTACGGTCGAAACCCTGACCAGATCAAGGTCTTTCCGGCGGTCACCTTCGTGCTCGGCGACACTGCCGAGGAGGCCGCCGACAAAGCCTTGCACATTCGGCACCAGCAGATCAGCGGCGCGGCGGCGATCGCGAAGCTCGAGCAGGTTTGGGGCCGTGACCTTTCCGGTTACGACCCCGACGGCCCGCTGCCAGAAGACGATCCGACCGGCGACACCGTCGAGGTTGCCCGCAACTGCCGCGAACGAGCAAAAGCCGACAATCTGTCAATCCGCGAACTGGTCATCGCCGTCACCGATCGGCAGCAGTTTGTCGGTACCGCCGGCAACATCGCCGCGGAGATCGACCGCTATGTGCAAGCCGACGCCTGCGACGGATTCATCCTGGTGCCGCACCTGACTCCGCATGGTCTGGACGACTTTGTCGACCAAGTCGCCCCGCTGCTGCAAGAGCGTGGGGCTTTCCGCACCGAATACCGCGGTCGCACCCTGCGGGAGCATCTCGGGCTGACGCCAGACGTCTAGCCGGCCATGAATTCCGTGTAGGCCGACTGAAGATCGGGCGACAGGACTGTCGTGTTGCATTGGCGCTGAGTGTCACCGATGGGCGCCAGAATGCCCCGCAAGTCGACGTACTCCTGCGGGTGTGCGGTGAAGTAGCCACGCAGATCCGTCTCCGCTTGCGGGCGCGGCTCGTTCTTCGCTGCCGTCACGACGGCATTGGCGCCCGGGTGATTGCTGAGGTATTGGTTCGCCGATCCGGTCACCGAGCTGACCGTGTCGGCCACCCCGGCAGCACTGCAGTCGGGCGCGGCCCAGGCCGTCGGCGCTGCAATCGTGGTCACGGCCAGACCCCCGAGCAGGCAGATGCCGGCAGCTTGCCGGCGCACAGGCATACTAAGGATTTTCATCATTGTTTGTGTTCCTTTGGGTCATGCGTTGGTTTGCAGGTCCCCGACCCGATACCCAAGGTACGCGAACGCAATCAGTCGAACGCGTTCGCTGAACGCAGCGAAATCCTTTGGCGGGCAGAGCCAGAGCTATAAACGTGAACTAGCTCTCATTTGATCCTGATTTCCTGAAAGATCGACAAGAGCTGCACCGCGAATTCTTAGAATAAGTGGGCGTCTCTCAATGAATAGTGGTGTTGGGCGTGATCGAATTGTGACCCGACTATTGCGCCAGTGCGGTTGCCTCATCGGTGGCCTGCCGGATCGGGCCCCGCCACAAGTCGCCATGGCCGGGCACCAGAACTTCGGTGTCCAGCAGCGCCAGCGCCGCCAGGCTGCGGATGCAGCCATCCTGGTCGTGGCTGAACACCGCCGGCAGCAGTTGCGGCCCGCTGCGCGTCAGCAGCGGATGCCCGGTGACCAGCGCGTCGCCGCTGGCCAATATGCCGTCGACCAGATACGAGCAATGACCGCCGGTGTGACCGGGAGTGGGGATGGCCATCGGCTGGCCGGGCAACTCCGCCGCCACCTCGGCGGTCAGCGGCTGCGCGGTCGGGATGCCCTCGCGGATCAGCCCACCGTTGCGCACGACGTGGGTGGCCCACAGCGCCCAGCGGGGTCGCCAGATGCGCAGCGCGACGTCAACCGGCGAGGCCTGTTCCAGATACTCCCGCTTGGTGTGGCCGACCTCGTCGGGATGGCAATACACCGGGGTGTCGTGGGTTTTGGCGAACCAGATCGCCGAGCCCATGTGGTCGATATGGGCGTGGGTGAGCAGGATCGCGCGCACGTCGCCGGCCTGGTATCCCAGCTGCCGTAACGAAGTCAGCACATCGTCGCGGTCACCCGGATATCCGGCGTCGATCAACATGACCCCGGTGTCGTCGGTGACCAGCAGCCAGTTGACCGCCCCACCCTGGGCGAGATGCACGGTCTCGGTGACGGCCTTCAACACCGGTGCCATGTTCGAGAGTCTAGGCACCGGGCGATCGCAAGCTCGGCGAAGCCGGGTGCAGCGGGTCGCCCGCGGCGGGGGAGGGCGATCGCAAGCTCGGCGAAGCCGGGTGCAGCGGGTCGCCCACTGGCAACAGGGAGTAGAAACGACAGCGTGGCTGAACTCAAACTTGGATATAAGGCGTCGGCGGAACAATTCGCGCCGCGCGAACTCGTCGAGCTGGCGGTCGCCGCCGAAGCGCACGGCATGGACAGCGCGACGGTCAGCGACCACTTCCAGCCGTGGCGGCACGAGGGCGGGCACGCGCCGTTCTCGTTGGCGTGGATGACCGCAGTCGGTGAACGCACGAAACGGCTCCAGTTGGGCACTTCGGTGCTCACCCCGACGTTCCGGTACAACCCGGCCGTCATCGCGCAGGCGTTTGCCACCATGGGGTGTCTTTACCCGGATCGCATCTTTCTCGGCGTCGGTACCGGGGAGTCGCTCAACGAGATCGCTACCGGATACGAGGGCGACTGGCCAGAGTTCAAGGAGCGCTACGCGCGGCTGCGCGAATCGGTGCGGTTGATGCGCGAGCTGTGGTTGGGCGACCGTGTCGACTTCGAGGGCGAGTACTACCACACCAAGGGCGCCTCGATTTACGACGTGCCCGAGGGCGGCATCCCGATCTACATCGCCGCGGGAGGACCCCAGGTTGCCAAGTACGCAGGCCGCGCTGGCGACGGCTTCATCTGTACCTCCGGGAAGGGCGAGGAGCTGTATAAGGACAAGCTCATTCCCGCTATGAAGGAGGGCGCCGAGGCGGCGGGTAAGAATCCGGACGACATCGACCGGATGATCGAAATCAAGATCTCCTACGACACCGACCCGGACCTGGCGCTGGAGAACACCCGGTTCTGGGCGCCGCTGTCGCTGACCGCCGAGCAGAAGACCAGCATTCACGACCCCCTCGAAATGGAGAAGGCCGCCGACGCGCTGCCGATCGAACAGGTCGCCAAGCGCTGGATTGTCTCCTCGGATCCCGACGAGGCCGTCGAAAAGGTCGGCCAATACGTCACTTGGGGCCTCAACCACCTGGTGTTCCACGCGCCCGGCCATGACCAGCGCCGATTTCTGGAGCTTTTCCAGAAGGACCTCGAACCGCGGCTGCGACGGCTGGCCTGAGAGGCGGACGGGTGGCCGCCGGTTCGGTGTCGGCGATCTACATCGCGGCGCCGGAGGCCAACACCGGCAAGTCGGCGATCGCGCTGGGAATTCTGCATCGGCTGGCCGCCATGGTCGCCAGGGTCGGCGTGTTCCGGCCGATCACCCGCATCGGCGAGGACCGCGACTACATCGCGGATCTGCTGCTGGCGCAGACCACCGCCGGATTGCCCTACGAGCGCTGCATCGGGGTGACCTACCAACAGTTGCACGCCGACCGTGACGCCGCCATCGACGACATCGTCGAGCGGTATCACGCGATGGCCGCCGAGTGCGACGTCGTCGTGATCGTCGGTAGCGACTACACCGACGTCACCAGCCCCGCCGAGCTGAGCGTCAACGCCCGCATCGCCGTCAACCTTGGCGCGCCAGTACTGCTGACGGTGCAGGCCAAGGGCCGCAGCGCCGAGCAAGTCGCCCACGTCATCGAGGTGTGTCTGGCTGAGTTGAATGCCCAGCATGCGCATACCGCGGCCGCGGTGGCCAACCGCTGCGAGCCGTCGGAATTGGCTGCAGTGGCCGAAGCGCTGCGCCCGCTCGGCCCGAGGACGTATGTCGTGCCCGACGAACCGGTGTTGGTCGCGCCGACGGTGGCCGACCTGCAGACCGCGGTGAGCGGGACGCTGGTCAGCGGAGACAGCGCACTGATGAGCCGCGAGGCGATGGGCGTGGTGGTTGCCGGAATGACCGCCGACCATGTATTGGAGCGGCTGGGCGAGGGTGTCGCGGTGATTACACCCGGGGACCGCTCGGACGTCGTGCTCGCCGTCGCGAGCGCCCATGCCGCCGAGGGGTTTCCGTCGTTGTCATGCATCATTCTCAACGGCGGGTTCGAGTTGCATCGGTCGATCGGGGCCCTGGTAGCCGGCCTCCGGCTGCGGCTGCCGATCATCGCCACCAGGCTTGGTACCTTCGACACGGCCAGCGCAGTGGCGTCGTCGCGCGGCCGGGTCACCGCGTCCTCGCAACGCAAGATCGACACCGCGCTGCAGCTGATAGAACAACACATCGACCTCGATGACTTGTTGGCGCAGTTAGCGATTCCAATCCCAAGGGTGACCACACCGCAGATGTTCACGTATCAGCTGCGTGAGCGAGCCCGCTCGGTTCGCAAGCACATCGTGCTGCCCGAGGGCGACGACGATCGAATCCTGAAGTCCGCTGGTCGGCTGCTGCAGCGTGATATCGCCGACCTGACCATCCTCGGCGAAGAAAGCCAGATCCGTGCTCGCGCGGCCGAACTCGGTGTCGACCTGGACGGCGCCACGGTGCTCAATTCGCGTACGAGCGAGTTGTGCGACCAATTCGCCGAGCAGTACGCGCAGCTGCGCGCAAAGAAGGGCATCACCGTCGAGCAGGCCCGGGAAATCATCCACGACGTGTCGTATTTCGGGACCATGCTGGTCTACAACGGTTTGGTTGACGGGATGGTGTCCGGCGCTGCGCACACCACTGCGCACACGGTTCGTCCGGCGTTCGAGATCATCGGCACTGCGGCGGGCATTTCGACGGTGTCCAGCGTCTTCCTGATGTGTCTGCCGGATCAGGTGCTGGCTTACGGCGACTGCGCAATAGTCCGCGACCCGACGGTCGATCAGCTCGCCGATATCGCCATCAGCTCCGCGCGCACCGCAGCGCAATTCGGCATCGAGCCGCGGGTGGCGATGCTGTCGTACTCCACCGGTGAATCGGGCAGTGGCGCAGATGTCGACAAGGTCAGGGAGGCAACCGGATTGGTGCGCAGCCGCACACCGGAGCTGCCGGTCGAGGGTCCGATCCAGTATGACGCCGCCGTCGAGCCGTCGGTCGCGGCCACCAAGATGCGTGATTCGCCGGTCGCCGGCCGGGCCACCGTGTTGATCTTCCCCGACCTCAATTCCGGCAACAACGCCTACAAGGCGGTGCAACGCAGCGCCGGTGCGATCGCGATCGGTCCGGTGCTGCAAGGTTTGAACAAGCCGGTGAACGACCTGTCTCGCGGCGCGCTGGTCGACGACATCGTCAACACCGTCGCCATCACCGCGATCCAGGCCCAGGGCAACAGTGTCCCCTGATCGCGTGGTGCTGGTAATCAACTCCGGCTCGTCGTCACTGAAATACCAGCTGATTCAGCCGGATTCGGGGACCTCGCTGGCGCACGGCATCGTCGAGCGGATCGGCGAGTCGTCTTCGCCGGTTGCCGACCATGACGCGGCGCTGCGGATGGCATTCGATGAGTTGTCAGAAGCCGGTATCGATTTGAACGCGTGCGGCCTGGCGGCAGTTGGACACCGGGTAGTGCACGGCGGCGCGACGTTTTACCGGCCGACCGTGGTGGATGACGCGGTCGTCGGCGAACTCAAAAAGCTGTCGGTGCTGGCTCCCTTGCACAATCCGCCTGCTGTGCAGGGTATCGAGGTGGCCCGCAAGATGCTGCCGGATGTGCCGCATATCGCGGTGTTCGACACGGCATTCTTTCACCACCTGCCTGCGGCGGCGGCCGCCTACGCCATCGATCGGGACTTGGCACGCGAGTGGCAGATCCGCCGGTACGGTTTTCACGGCACGTCGCACCAATACGTCAGCCAACAGGCCGCGGCCTTCCTGGGCAGGCCGCTGGAGAGCCTGAATCAGATTGTGCTGCACCTGGGTAACGGCGCCTCGGCGTCGGCGATCGCGGCGGGCCGCGCGGTCGACACGTCGATGGGGTTGACCCCGTTGGAAGGCTTGGTGATGGGCACCCGCAGCGGCGACATCGACGCCGGCGTCGTGGGCTACCTTTGCCGTGTCGCGGACATGACTGTGGACGAGGTCGAATCGATGCTGAACCAGAAGTCTGGGATGCTGGGGTTGGCCGGCGAGCGTGACTTTCGCCGGTTGCACGAGATGATCGAATCCGGCAACAGTTCAGCGCAATTGGCTTACAACGTGTTCATCCACCGGCTGCGCAAATACGTCGGCGCCTACTTGGCGGTGCTGGGCCGGACGGATGTGGTGAGCTTCACCGCAGGCATCGGCGAGAACGTCGCGGCGGTGCGCGGTGACGCACTGAGCGGGCTGGCAGCTCTGGGCATCGAGATCGATGATCAGCGAAACTCCTCGTCCGCCAAAGATGCCCGGCGGATCTCGACGGACGCGTCGCCCGTCGCCGTGTTGGTGGTCCCGACCAACGAGGAGCTGGCGATCGCCCGCGACTGTCTACGAGTGATCTGTTGACGCCGGCGTCGATGTGACTGAGGTTAGACTGAGAAAAGCCACAATTTAACTCAGCTATCTCTCAGCGAATCGGCGAGCCTACATTCGACCGCCCCGGGCGGTGCCGGCGGTTCCTCCCGCCCGCCGGCACCGCGTCTTTGGGGGTCAGAACAACCTCGGCAGCAGCTCGACCAGTACGTTCGTGAGGTTGGCTGACAGGTCGCCGCCGGCGACCGTCGCCGGTGCTGGCGAGACGGCGATCGGGCTGGCGCCGACGATCGCGATACCAGCGGTTACGTAGGGACGAAGCGACTGCTGCATGACGGCCCCTTTGCACACAGGTCGGATGGTTATCCGAACTATAGCTGAGACTAAGCTGAGAAAGATCCAATTTTCTGGAAAAAATCTCTGCGTGTTTGGTTACCAGTGTTCAGTGGGCCGGATCTTTCGGCGCGGGCTCAGAGGAAGCCGAGGCTGCGCCGGCCGGTCCCGACCGACGGTGTGGGATCGGTCTGAAGCGTCTGCGACAGCAGCTCGTAGTAGACGTCCCGGAAGTCGGTGGTGGGTTTGAGATCGCCGTTGTCGAGGTCGGTAAGGCTGGGTTCGTCGCCGTAGAAGCCGCCCTTGACCGGCGCTCCGGCGACGAACACCGGGCCGGCGGTGCCGTGATCAGTGCCCTGTGAGGCGTTGGCCTTCACTCGTCGCCCGAATTCCGAGTACGCCAGCAGGACGACGTTCTTGCCGTACCGATCACCGGCCATTTGCTGCAGGAACGGAGTGACGGCCTCGTCGAAGGTCTGCAGCTGGCGCTGCTGGGTCCCGCGTTCGTCGGCGTGCGTGTCGAATCCGCCCAGCTGGACCGCGTAAACCCGGGTGGGTACACCCGCTTTGACCGCCTCCGCCACCATGCTCAGCTCGCCGGCCAGCGCGTTGTGTTTCCCGCCCTTCTCGCCGGCCGGCTTGATCTGGCCGAAGGCCGTGTCGGTGGTGCGGGTGGCGCGATACGCGTCGCAGACCGCCGCCATGGCCGGCGTGTCGTTGGGGTCGTCGGCACCTAGCGCCTCCATCGTCGTGGCGAACTTGCCCCCCGACTCCGGCTTTCCTGACGGGGAAAGCGCTGCCGCCGTGCACTTTTCACCAACCGCAAGCGGCGGCAGCACCGAGCCGATATTGACCGCTCGCAGCGGGTCGCTACCGGTGGCATCCAGCCAGCGACCAATCCACCCGGTCGAAACGGGCTCGGCCGGCGACGCTGTCTGCCAGATGTCCATCGACCGGAAGTGGCTGTGGTCGGGCCGCGGATAACTCGCACCGCGGACAATCGCCAGCTTCCGGTTACTCCACTGCTGAGCCAGACCTTTGAGCGCCGGATTCAATCCGAGCTGGCCATCCAGGGCAAGCACATCGCCCGGAGCATAAGACAATTCGGGTCGAGCATCGTGATAAGCGTTGTCGGCGTACGGGATCACGGTGTTGATGCCGTCGTTGCCGCCGTAGAGCGTGACGATCACCAGCACGCCGCTGCCCTCGGCAAGCGGCCGCTCCTTGGCTTCCTTCATCAGATCGGGCCAGCTGACGGCGCAGGCGCCCGACAGCAGTCCGGCGGCGCTTAGGCCGGCACTGGCGATCAAGAACTTGCGGCGACTCAGATCAGGCATCGGCATACTCGCTATGACGTCAGGTATTCGGGCGTATTGACGGCGGCGGCGACCAGTTGGACCGGCGTGCGCACCAACGGCTGCAGGGCCGCGACGGTCCGATCCGACCATGCTCCGACCCCGATCAGATAGCCGACGGCGTCGATCCGGTCGCCAGCGCCGGCATCTTCGACCGTGGACAGGTCACCGTTACGCGCCATTTGGCTCGCGGCGCGCATCCGCACGTCGGCGCTGGCGGTGGACATCCAGACCCGGCCGTGCGGCCAGCCGCCGACGTCCGGTGGATAAAACGGGCGCTGCCCCAGCGATTTGAGCGCGCCGTCGGCCATCTTCAGCCGTGCCGGAGTGTCGACGGGGACGTGCAGGGTGCGGATCACGCCGACCAGCCACTCGACCGGGGTGTTGACGATGGCCGCCCGGCTACCGACGAATTCGTGGTCGGTGAGGATTGCTCGCGTTAACGCCCGCAGGTTGCGGCCGGGGCCGTAGGCGGTGACCAGGCGGTCCAGCACCTGCGGCGACGGCGGGGTGTCTGACGCCAGTTGCTGCCATAGTCGGCCGGCGACGTATTGCGGCGATTTCGGTTGGGCCAGCACGAGGCCGCAGAATCCCTCCGCGTCGAAATTTCGAGTGACCCCGAATATCGTTTTGGCCGTGTGGTCGTGGCGTTTGGGCACCATCGTCGGCTCACCACCGGGTCGAATGACCCACCCGGTCAGCGCGCGAGCCCCCTCCCGCACGTCGTCTTCGGTGTAGCCATCGCCATGTCCGAGCGTGAACAGCTCCATGAACTCGCGGGCGAGGTTTTCGTTGGGTGCTTTGGCGGTGTTGGTCTGAGCGTCCAGCCAGCGCAGCATCGCGGCGTCGGTCAACATCGCATACGCCAGTTTGTGGAAATCGCCCAGCGAGAGACTGCGCAGTTTCTGGTTCTGCGCCGCCATGTTCGCCGCGACCCTCACCTTCTGGGCAGACGTCGCAAAGTGGTTGTGCCACAACAGCGTCAGTTTTTCGTGGATGGGCTGCTGCACCGCTATCATGCGGCGCAGCCACCAATCGGACAGGTCGCTCATCTGCGCGGAGACCTGCTGGTTGAACTCCTTGCGGTCTGCTACGGATGCCCCTTTTCCGGGGCCGCGCACGGCGGGCAGCGTCGGCATCGGTGTCGCCACGGCGCCGGGGTCCGCGTCGGGATCGGCTGCCAGTGCGGCGTCGACGTACTTCGACCAATCTTGACTCGCCAACGCGTCGACCTGTTGGCCGGTCACGCCGAACCCGACTCGGCGCAGTACGCGAGCGGTAGTGATCCACCCATCCGACTGGCCGGCCATGTTGGGAAGTGTGCCCGACTATTCTTGCGATTTGCTTGCGGCCCTGCTCACGGGTTGATCTCGCTTGGCTGAGGATTTGCTGAACTCAAAAGGCGCGCTAGCTGTGGATGGCGGGGACGGCGTGGCAGTGGCGCATGCAATTGTCCCGGGCATGAGTGAGCCGTTCATTGGCAGCGAGGCATTAGCGCGTGGGCTACTAAGTCGTCACCAACTGCGGACCCAGTACCGAGCCATTCTGCCGAACGTCTACCTGCCCAGACAGACACAACCGTCGCTGCAGCAGCGTATTGCCGCTGCGTGGCTGTGGTCCGACCGGCAGGGGACCATCGCCGGAACGGCAGCCGCCGCGCTGCACGGCGCCAAGTGGATCGACGACAACGTCCCAGTCGAGTTGGTACACGTCAATCCGCATGTGCCGCAAGGTGTGCTGACGCGCCGCGACATCTTGCTCGAGGATGAGGTCCAGACCCTGGCTGGTCGTGCGGTCACCACACCCGAGCGCACTGCCTTCGACATTGGGCGGCGTGCGCCGCGCCGGAGCGCTGTGGCCCAACTCGACGCACTCGCTCGCGCAACCGGTTTCAAGGTCGACGACGTGCTGGACATCGCCGGGTGCCACCGCGGAGCTCGTGGACTCCGCCAACTGGAAACCGTGCTTGAGGTCGTCGACCCGGGCGCGCAATCACCGCCCGAAAGTTATTTGAGGCTGCTTCTTATCGAGGCCGGTTTGCCTTGGCCCCTCACCCAGATCCAGGTGCTCGGCGCAGACGGCCTTCCGATCGCTTACCTCGATATGGGCTGGCCAGATCTCATGGTCGCCGTCGAATATGACGGCGACCACCATCGAGTTGATCGACACCAATACCTCAAAGACATTCGGCGGCTGGAGCTGCTGGAACGGCTGGGGTGGCTCATCATCCGGGTGGTCGCCGAAGACCATCCCGCCGAAATCGTGCGGCGGGTGCGGTGTGCGTTGGAAGCCCGGCGTTCGAGTGTGCAATGACCGTTTCGAGTGTGCGGTGAGGGCGGGTATTCGACCGAAACCCCTACTGACGACGCACACTCGAAGCCCAGGACGCACACTCGACCAGCGAAGAGCCAGAACGCAAAAGACTTAGAACGTGGACGTCGGTCGCACCCGGTTGGCCATGTCGACCAGCGTGTAGCGGTGCGCCTGAGTGGGCGCTGCCCGGGCCAGCCCGCGCAGCGACGCCTCGACGCCGAGTCGCAGGCCGTGTTCGGTGAACGGAAAGCCGAGAATGTGATTGGTGCTGGCCTGGTTGGCGCCTAGCCAGTCCAACGCGCTGCCCAGCACCAGTGCGCGAATCTGCAGCACCCGCGGCTCGGTCGGCGGCAGCGCCTCCACCCGCCGGGCGGCGTCGCGGATCTGCTCTTCGGTGATCTCGGTCACCGAGCGGCCGGACAGCAACGTCACCGCGCTGGTCAGCCGCGCGGTGGTGAAATGCCGTGAGGTGGCGGGCACTTCGTCGAGAGTGCGTACCGCTCCGGCGCGATCCCCCTCGACCGACTGCGCCCTGGCCAGCCCGAAGGCCGCCGAGATCACCCCGTCGTCGGTTTTCCACACCTCCTCGTAGTACATGTGTTCGTCGGAGCTACCGGCCAATTCGGCGGTCGCGGCCAGCGCCATCTTGGGCGCCAGCTCGCCGGGGAAGGTGTCCAGCACCTCGCTGAAATGCTTGCTCGCCGATTCGTAATCGCCGGTCAGCAATTCCGAGACCCCGCGGTACCAGACCAGCCGCCATCGCCACCCGACCCGCTCGGCCAGGTCGTCGAGTTTGCGGGTGGCCTTGGCCACGTCGCCGAGGTCCAGGAGCGCCCGCACCTCCATCAGCGGCAGCTCGACAGACTCCGACAAGTCGATGTCCTCGGAATCCATTGCGCCGTGGCGGAACGCGCGCAGCGAGTCCAACGTCTGCACCGGCTGGGACAGCACCGTCGCTCCGAGCAGCGGCGCGGCGACATCGGCCGGATCGACCAGCGGCACCTGCAGCGCGGTGACGATCTCCTTGGCGGTCAGCTTCTCCGAATGCACATGGCCGTCCAGGTATACGTCGGTATGCGCAACCAACAAGTCTTCGCCGAACGTGGAGCGAGTGCGGCTGAAGATCGTCGACAAGCCTGGCCGCCGCACACCGGTGTCCTGGGCGACCACCTCGCGCAGAACACCTGACAGCTGCCCGGACATCTCCTCAGCACTGGCGAACCGCCGCCGTGGATCCGGATCGATCGCGCGACGCAACAACCGCGCGAAGGAGTCGTACGTGGTGAGCACCGGGTCGCCTTCGGGCAGCCCCTCGACATAGCGGCCGGCGCGTGTGCGCATTTTCAACGTCAGAGCCGCGAGCGTGCGCCCAACCGTGTAGATGTCGCTGGCCACCGTCGGGCCGGTCCGCACGATCTCGGGGGCCTGGTAACCCGGTGTGCCGTAGAGGTAGCCGAACGAGTTGATCCGTGACACAGCCCCCAGGTCGATCAGCTTGAGCTGTTCTTCGGTGAGCATGATGTTTTCCGGCTTGAGGTCGTTGTAGACCAAACCGATGGAATGCAAATAGCTCATCGCCGGAAGGATTTCCAACACGTAGGCGATGGCTTCGGCGACAGGCAGCTTGTCGCCTTTGCGACGTTTGAGCGATTGCCCACCGACGTACTCCATGACGATGTAGCCGACTGGTTCCCCGTGCCGGTCGGTGTGCTCGACGAAGTTGAAGATCTGCACGATCGACGGGTGCACCACCTCGGCGAGGAATCGCCGCTCCGCCATCGCGATCGCTTGGGCCTCGGCGTCGCCGGAATGCACCAAACCTTTGAGTACCACCGGACGATCGTTGACGTTGCGGTCCAGTGCCAGGTACACCCAGCCGAGCCCACCATGCGCGATGCAGCCCCTGATTTCGTACTGGCCGGCAACGACGTCACCCGGACTCAGTTGCGGCAGAAACGAATACGGGCTTCCGCAGAAAGGGCACCAGCCCTCGGACTGTGCTTTGCCATCCGTGCTGGATCGGCCGACCGGCCGACCACAGTTCCAGCAAAACCGTTTCGACTCCGGCACAACCGGATTGGGCATCAATGCTTCGAGCGGGTCGATATCGGGCACCCGCGGAATCTCGACCAGACCGCCACCCAATCGCCGGACCGGCGCCCGCCTGGCCGGCTTCACGCGCTCTTGCGGCTCGGTGTCGGCGATGTATGAGGGCGTGGCTTCGGAATCGTCGTCGTCGAAATTGGGGCGGAAGACCGCCTGCGTGGTCACCGGGCGGTCCTGTGACGACGAATCCACCGTCGCATCGACGGCTTGGGTGCCCGGGCCGGCCTCGGTGTCCTGCAAGCTGTCCTGCAAGCCGTCGTCGGCATCTTGGCGTTCCGGATCCACCGGTTGCTCGGTCATCAGTCCACGTACCTTGGGCGCGGCGGGGCCGGCGCCGGACCGAGCACCGTCAACCACTTGCGATACAAGGTGTTCCAGGTGCCGTCGCGGCGGATTCGTTCCAGGGTGCCGTTGACGAACTGGACCAGCCCGGTGTTGTCCAGCTTGATCCCGATGCCGTAGGGCTGAGTACCCATGTTGGGTCCCGCGATGTGCAGGTAAGGGTCCTGGGAAACCAGTCCGGCCAGTATCGAGTCATCGGTGCTGATGGCGTCGACTTGGCGCTGCTGCAGCGTCACCAGACAGTCGGCCCAGTTCACCACCTCCACCACGATCGGCGGTGGCGCGATCTCCCGGATCCGGTGCAGAGACGTGGTGCCCCTCGCCACGCAGACCCGCTTGCCGGAGAGATCGGACGGCTTGGTGATCGGGGAGTCGCGCGACGCCAGGATGCGCTGTGTGGCGTCGAGGTAGACGGTGGAGAAGTTGACCTGCTTGCGCCGCTCGCAGGTGATCGTCATCGTCTTGGCGACGATGTCGACCTCCGACTTCTCCAGCGCGGTGATGCGCTCGTCGGACGACAGGATCCGGTACTCGACCTGCGCGGGGTTGCCGAAGATATCGCGTGCCACCTCGCCCGCGATGTCGACGTCGAAACCCGTGATCTCGCCGGTGATCGGGTCGCGGAAGCTGAACAGGTTGCTGCCGATGTCCAGTCCGACGATCAGCCTGCCGCGAGCCCGGATATTCGCCACCGCGGCGTCGGCGTCGGCCGGGTTGGTAAATGGGCGCAGGCTGGCGGTGGGGTTGCAGCTGTCGGCGGAGGTGTCGGGGGGCAGTGGCGGCTTCGGCGGCATTTCCTGCATGCCGGCCGGTGTGGGCGGCGGCAGGGTCGGCGCCGGTGCCACCACCATGGTGGCCGACTCGCTGCACCCGGCCAGCACCGTGGTCGCCGCCAGGGCGGTGCACAGGATGCGGGTCAGGCGCTTGGTCATCGGTACTCGCTCAGCCGGGGCCAGAGCCCAAGGGCGACCGCGACGGCCGCGCCCAGGCTTAGCACGACACCACCGACCGTGGCGCCGGCCAGCCCACGGCGCGCGTTGAGGATGTCGTCGCGCAATTGATCACGGCTCTGCTCCATAGCCTTACCCAGTGCACGGTCGAGTTTGTCGAACGCCGGGGTGGAGTCCTCCTCACCGCTGCCCAGCGCGACCTGGGTGGCCGCCCGGTAATTGCCCACCGAGATGTAGGAGTTGATTCGATCGTCGGCCCGCCGCCATTGGGTCAGCAGTTGATCGGCGCCCTGCAAGTCGCTTTTGTCGACGGCGTCGCGTCGAGAGAGGTATTCGTCAAGCTGCTTGTGCATGGCGTCGATGCGTTCGTAGAAGGACTGCTTGCGGACTTCCTCGTCCCCGCGCCGGATCAGCGACAGTGTCTCGTCGGCACGGGCCTGCTGAGCACTAATGGACAGGTCCGTGACGGTTTTCAGCGATTCCGCCGCAGTGTCTTTGGCGCTGCGGCTGCCGCTGGTAGAAATCGCAAGAGCGGTTCCCACCCAGACCACCATAACGAGAATCGCAAGAGCGCCCGCGACAAGACCAGGGTTGATTCGCCGTTTGGTGCGCCGCGCCAGCCAGCGGTGGGCGGCAGCGCCGAAGACCGCCGTGGCGGTGACGACGAGGATCACCGGAGCCGGGATCTGGGTCGATGCCGTGGTCTCCGCGTCCACCCGCGCCGACGTCTGGTGGTAGAGCTGTTGCGCGTCCGGCAGGATCGTCGACTGCATCAGCGCCGACGCCTCGGACAGATACGACGACCCGACTGGGTTACCGGCCCGGTTATTGGTGCGCGCAATCTCGATCAGCCCGGTGTAGACGGCCAATTCGGCGTTGATCCGTCCGAGCAACTGCACCCGCGGCTCGTCGGTGAGCCCGCTGGACGCCCTGGTCACCGCGACCGCCGCGTCGGTGATCGCCTGCTCGTAGCGCTGCCGCACGGTGGCGGGTTCGGCCCGAGCGATGAAGGCGGTCGCGGCTGCCGCGTCGGCCACCGACAACGTGGTGTACAGCCGCCCGGCCGCGAACGCCAGCGGCTCGGTGTGCCGCATTACGGTGGTCAGCGCCTGCTGCCGCTGGTTGATCGTGGTCGAAGTGGCGAACGCGCTCAGCCCGCCGAGGCTCGCCAGGATGAGACCGATGGTCAGGATGCGGCCCGGCGTCGTCGCGATGAACCACCAGCGGGGGTGGGCCGGTTCGGTCGGCGACCGCGAACCCAAAGGCTCGGTCGACGGGTGCGCCAACTCAACGGTCAACTCTGTTCGGACCTCAACTTCCGGGCGTATGTGTCACGAACTCTATAAGTGAATCTTAAGAGCTTGTTCGCCAGATGCGGGGACGTGAGGGCCCCTTATCCTGAACGCGTGCGCGGCGACGGCGACGGGTGGGTGGTGTCCGACACCGGCATGCACTACTGGGGCCGGCACGGCGCGGCCGGGCTGCTGCTGAGAGCGCCCCGTCCCGACGGCACACCGGCGGTGTTGCTGCAGCATCGGGCGCCGTGGAGTCATCAGGGCGGAACGTGGGGTCTACCGGGCGGCGCCCGCGACAGCCATGAGAGCGCCGAGCAGGCCGCCGTCCGGGAAGCCCACGAGGAGGCGGGGCTGCCGGGCGAGGAGCTCTCGGTGCGCGGCACCGTGATCACCGCCACCGCCAGCGGCACCCGTTGGACGTACACCACCGTCGTTGCCGACGCGGGTGAGCTTCTGCACACCGTGCCCAACCGGGAAAGCGCGGAGCTGCGCTGGGTCAGCGAGGACGAGGTGGCCGACCTGCCGCTGCACCCGGGGTTCGCCGCCAGCTGGCAACACCTGCGCACCGCACCGGCGATCGTGCCGTTGAGCCCCGGCGACGAGCGGCGGCGTCACCTGCCACGCACGGTCGAGATTGAGGCGGGCGTTTTCGTGTGGTGCACCGCGGGCAAACCCGACCACGCGCCGTCCCAGCTGAGTTCCCGGGTCAGCTCGCTGCTGCGAGCGCCGAACTGAGCCGCTCGGCCGCCGCCTGCGGATCCTCCGCGGCCGTGATCGCCCGCACCACCACGATGCGGCGGGCGCCGACCTCCAACACATCCGACAGCCGGCCGGCATCGATACCGCCGATGGCGAACCACGGTTTGTCGGACGCCAGGTCGGCGGCGAGACGCACCAGCTGCAGGCCCGGTGCCGGGCGTCCCGGTTTCGTGGGCGTCGGCCAGCACGGTCCGACGCAGAAGTAGTCGACGTCCTCGGCGATCGCCGCCGCCACCTGGTCGCGATCGTGCGCGGAGCGGCCGATCAGCGTCTCGGGTGCGACGATGTCTCGCGCCACCGCCAGCGGCAGGTCGCCCTGGCCCAGGTGCAGCACGTCGGCGCCGGCGGCACGGGCGATGTCGGCGCGGTCGTTGACGGCCACCAGTGCGCCGTGTCGGCGTGCCGCGTCGGCGAGGACCTCCAGCGCCGCCAGTTCGTCACGCGCCTCGAGTGGACCCAGTTGGTGCTCACCGGTCGAGCCTTTGTCGCGCAGCTGAATGATGTCCACCCCGCCCGCCAGCGCGGCATCGGCGAACTCGGCCAGGTCGCCACGATCGCGGCGCGCGTCGGTGCACAGGTACAGCCGCGCGCCCGCCAGCCGCGAAGATGTTTCGTGCACACGGCGACGCTAGCGGCTAGCGTGGGAAGTCGACACGGGAGTCCCGGGACATGCGAGTGCGGGGCTGAGAGTGGGCACACCAAACCTGTCCTTACCGTCACACCTGATCCGGATCATGCCGGCGAAGGGAGCGGAAGATGCCACCCGACTCGGGATCGCTTGCCGTCATCGGCGGCGGCGTTATCGGCCTGTCGGTCGCGCGGCGCGCGGCGCAAGCCGGTTGGTCGGTGCGCGTGCATCGCACCGGGCAGCCGGGCGCGTCCTGGGTGGCGGCCGGAATGCTGGCGCCGCACAGCGAAGGGTGGCCCGGCGAGGAGCGGCTGCTGCAACTCGGCCTTGAGTCGCTGCGGCTGTGGCAACACGGCAACTTCACCGACGGGCTGCCAGGACAGGTGATCACCGCGCGGGAATCGTTGGTGGTCGCCGTCGACCGCGCCGATGTCGCCGACCTGCATACGGTCGCCGACTGGCTGTCCGAGCAAGGCCACCCGGTGGTCTGGGAGTCGGCCGCTCGTGACGTGGAACCGGCACTGGCACAGGGCATTCGGCACGGGTTCCGGGCGCCTACCGAACTGGCGGTGGACAATCGCGCCCTGCTCGAGGGGCTGGCGGCGGCATGCCAACAGCTCGGCGTCGAATGGGCGGGGCCGGCAGCCGACCTGGATTCCCTGCAGGCTGACGCCGTCGTGATTGCCAACGGAATCGACGCCCCGACATTGTGGCCCGGTCTGCCGATCCGGCCGGTGAAGGGTGAAGTGCTGCGGCTGCGCTGGCGCAAGGGGTGTATACCGGTGCCGCAGCGGGTAATTCGTGCTCGCGTGCACGGACGGCAGGTTTATCTGGTGCCGCGCGCCGACGGCGTGGTCGTGGGCGCCACCCAGTACGAGCACGGCCGCGATACTGCGCCGACGGTATCCGGTGTGCGTGACCTGCTCGACGATGCGTGCACCGTGCTGCCGGCGCTCGGCGAGTACGAACTGGCGGAGTGCGTCGCTGGCCTGCGTCCAATGACACCGGACAACCTGCCGCTGGTGGGACGCTTGGATGCGCGCACGCTGATCGCCGCCGGCCACGGCCGATCCGGTTTCTTGCTGGCGCCCTGGACAGCCGAACAGATTGTGTCCGAACTCATCCCGGTTGGAGCCCGCCCGTGATCATCCGCGGTGCGACGATGCAGTGGGGGCACCCCCGGCCGCGCAGCGGCGAGGGGGACGAAGCGATGAGGAGAAGCAGCGCATGATCATCCTTGTCAACGCCGAACGACTCGAGGTCGATGACCAGACCACCGTCGCGGCGCTGCTGCAGTCGCTGGGCTATCCCGACCGCGGCATTGCGGTTGCGCTCGACCAGGCTGTTCTGCCGCGATCTAGCTGGGCGACAACTCTTTCCGACGGTGCGCAAATCCAGGTGGTGACGGCGGTGCAGGGTGGCTGACTCGAAGCTGACGATCGCCGGGCGAAGCTTCACGTCGCGGTTGATCATGGGCACCGGGGGCGCGGCCAATCTGGCGGTGCTCGAGGAAGCCCTGGTCGCTTCCGGCACCGAACTGACCACTGTCGCGATGCGCCGAGTGGACGCCGAGGGTGGCACGGGCATGCTCGACCTGCTGAGCCGACTGGGCATCACGCCGCTGCCCAACACCGCGGGCTGTCGCAGCGCAGCCGAGGCGGTGCTGACCGCGCAGCTCGCCCGCGAAGCATTGGGCACCGAATGGGTCAAGCTCGAAGTGGTTGCCGACGAACGTACACTGCTGCCCGATGCTGTTGAGTTAATCAGGGCCGCAGAGCAATTGGTCGATGACGGCTTTGTGGTGCTGCCGTACACCAACGATGACCCGGTGTTGGCCAGACGACTGGAAGACACCGGCTGCGTGGCGGTGATGCCGCTCGGCTCGCCAATCGGAACGGGTCTGGGCATCGCGAACCCGCACAATATCGAGATGATCGTCGCGCAGG
>NZ_DATMLH010000122.1:0-4217 GCF_035570115.1 Mycobacterium sp. | reverse complement strand
TTGTCCTCTTACCGGGGACCGGAGGTTCAAATCCTCTCGCCTCCGCCAGCTAGATAACTGAACACATGCGCCCGTAGCTCAACGGATAGAGCATCTGACTACGGATCAGAAGGTTGGGAGTTCGAATCTCTTCGGGCGCGCTGAAAACCGCTGGCAGTTGGCGTGACTGTCAGCATGAAGGTCGGCGACACGCCCGTGATCTGACGCTTTCCTGATACTTTCAGTCTCCACAATCGCCACCTGCGTATTCGTCCAGCACGGCCCGCACATCAGGGCCAAGGGTCTGCCGCTGCGGGCCGTCCATCCCAGACTCAGCGACCAACGCTGTCAGCGCCTCGACACCGAAACGAGGAAGTAGCACAGTGTGCGGGGGAGCGTCACCCTTGCAGGCGTCCTGCCGATGCAGCGGTTTGCCAGGGATTCGGCCGTGGTCGATCAACGTGCCAGTGATCGTCACCGTCGGCGGGTCCGCCAACAGGTCAACGTCGCTCCATCGAAGCGCCAGCACCTCGTTCGGCCGCGCACCTGTCGCCGCCATTAGCTCGACGAAGGCGGCCAACAGGCGACCGGGCCGCGGACCTGGGGCCTTCCTGTTGTTGTAGGTCCGCAGCGCGGCCCGCACGCGCTCAAACTCCGCCGATGAGGCTGCTCGCGCCGGCATCCGTTCCGTCTTGACCGTGCGGGCCTCCCTGATTGGATTCACCGACAGCACGTCATAGCGCACAGCCAGCCCGTACATCCCAGACAGGACATCCGAAGCCGCTTGGCGTGCGTTGTTGACCCCATCTGCTGCAGGCGGGCATCCGCATGGCTTGTGGGCATCTCCGTTACGCGCAGCGCGCCGAGCTGCTCGGCGCCGTGTACCTTCCAAACCTCCCGATAAGCCTGCGCGGTCTGCTCACTGACGCCGTCGACGAGTTCCTTTGTCTCAATCCAGAGTTCGAACAACTCCGACAGCGACGTCCGCTGCGTCACAGCTTGTCCCGACAACGGTGCGCGGCGGTTAGCTAAGTGCCGCCGAAGAATTCGCCGAGCATCCTCGTTCGACTTGGCGCTTGAACGCTCCACCCGTCGCCGCCTACCGTCCGCGTCACAGATGTAAGTGGAGGCGAAAAACATTCCACCGCTAGATCACTCGGTGATCTTGCCATGTCACCCGGCCACATCCGCTGTCTAGGCATCTGCACTACCACACCGGCCGGATTACGTCGTTGCATCGGTGAGCCTTCCGCTTGGAGCCGTTTGAAGCGTCCTAGGAGGGTGTGACACGGGCGGCCAACCTGCCTTTTAGGCGTTTCCCGAAAAAGGGTGCGCAAGCTCAGCCGCGGGGCATGAGATCGAACACCGGAGCGGTGGGCGCGTTCACCCGCTGGTCTGCGGCCTCGAAAATCGCCACGAGCGCCAGGACTTCCGGCGTGGTCAGGTCGGCCAGCTTGATGCGATTCATGATCGCGAGCGCCCGGTCGATGGCAGGCCCATGGACGATGGCCAGGAATTCGTTGAGGTCGACACCGTTCATGCGTCTGCCCCGTCGTCGTCGACCTGCACGGCGATAATAGCGATCAGGAGGGCCGCAAGTTCGCGCGCGTCAACGGGTGTCAGAAAAACGTCGGTGTCGGACCCCTCGGCGAGATCAGCAGCCGAGCGGAGGTCATTAGCGTGTCGCCGGATAGTGTCTGCGACACTCTCGCCCGCCATCTTGGCCTCCTCCTTCGCTATCGCCCTCCCTAACTCCTGCAAGTAGTCCAGCCGTTCGCTGCTGATGAATTCGCCGCGGAGCCTGTCCGCAATACGGTCGAAGTCGTCGCTCATCGCCGCGCCTCCAGAATCGCGTTGATAACGGCAACCGCTTCCGCCAGCGTCGGGAAACGTTCGGCGCCGTGCAAGTATCCGACGCCGCCGTTAGGCTCGGCCGCCACCACGAGGTATTCGCGTTTGGTGCCATCGAAGTTCCACGATGACTCCACCCAATAGCGGCCACCGAGAAGCTTGGTTTCCCGGCGATATGCGCGCACCGGGTCATGTTCAAACCAGTAATGCCCGATGGCCTTGTTGGCGCGGGTCGCGGGAAGCATGAAGGGTGTACGTAAGTCACAGGCGGGAGCGTTCAACACTCCAGCCGACACGCAGGAAGTCGTAAGGAATTCAGCAGCCGGAGCCGTGGTCATACGCACGCATCGTGACCTTCCGATAATCTGCGACCTTGTAACGCTTGTGGTCACGTGGACACGGGCACGACCGCGACATTCGGCATCGGCGCGCGGCCGCCGGCGGGGGTCTGGCGGTGGCGCGGACGCTGACGAAGAAAGGCGGCGCCTCAACGGCGAGTTGTCAGTGCGGCTTCGAAGGTGGGACTCGCCGCCACGCTGACTTGCTCGACATGTGCGTTATAAGTCCGCCGATTCGGGGAACCCGTAGTGCGAGACGGTGTCGACTCCGGACGCCGCTAGGACAGGAGCTGAAATGATCGGATCAATAATCCTCGCCCTCATCGTGGGCGCGATCATCGGTTTGGTGGCGCGTCTCGTCATGCCGGGTAAGCAAGACATCGGCATGGTCACGACGGTTCTAATCGGTGCCCTAGGTGGCTTGATCGGCTCAGTGGTGGCTAGCCAGTTCGGATACCACAATGCCAATGGTGGAGTCGCCTGGATTCCGTTTTTCATCGGAGTCGCCGCTGCCGTCGTGCTCATCGCGATCTACGAATCCGTGATGGGTCGGCGTACCCGTACCGGCATCTTGGGTCGGCGTGGCGGTACCGGCATCTTGGGTCGGCGTACCCGTACCAGGTTGCCTTGGTAGCTGGCTCGAACGACAGCTCGGCGTTCTCCAGATAGCCGGGCGAAGAGACTCGCGCAGATACGCACCGGAGCTAGCTGGTCATTTTGGCCTCAGCCCGATTAACCGTCCGGTGCGCTAGGCGCGCTCACCAGGGTTACGGTGATGCCCGTTAGGCCCTGCTTCGTCCATAGGAGATTTGATGGCGGCCAGGTTCGAAATCAGCAAGGACGACGCGGGCAAGTTCCGGTTCCACCCGAAAGCCCCGAACGGTGAGATCATCGCTGCCAGCCAGGGTTACGAGACGAAGGCCAGCGCCTGGTGCGTTCACCCGTTGGTCCGCCGACTCGAACACGGCGACGAGCGCCAAGATCTCCTGCGAGGTCAGGTCCACTGGCTTAACCCGATCCATTAGGGGGGCTAGCCGCCCTGCGCCGGCCAGCGCGCGACGGCCAGGACGTCGTGCAATTCGATGCCGTTCATCGCTGCGCCTCCAGTACCTGTCGCATCGATCTATTAAGTGGAAATATCGGCGCTATTCGGGACCCGGTGAAGGGAGTGATCAATGACTTGGTCAATGTCATCCGTCGTCCGCAGCAACATCAGGAAGATCGCCGTGGCGGGGGTGCTTATCGCTATACCCACGGCCGCAGTGAGCGTCCCGGCGTATGCGGCGCCCGGTTTCGACGGCACGCCGAATACGCCGGCTGTCCTCCCGGCGCCGCCGCCAGCGGATCCACCGACCGATGCACCACAGCCGCCACCGCCTCCACCACCGCCGGCCCAACCGCCGGTGAATCAACAGCAGCCAGAAGACTTCTGGCCTTACGCTGGCACTGGCAGTTTCTGAGTGTCCGAAGGTTCTCGGCTGCGTGAATGCCGCCCCTGTGCTTAGCGTGGCTTTCGGTCCCATCGCAGCACCGACCCGTCGCCCCTCATTGACACTCGGCATTGTTCGACTGGACCGACCTGGGCGCGTTCGCTGGCGAGAACCAGCTGGCATAGGTTTGGCTAGCGCTCACCCGCGGCCCAGTCCGGCCGCCGCACGGGCGTCACCCGGGTCCTGGGCGGATTGGTGAAGGGGATCTTCGATGGGGTGATCTGTGCGTTCCAGGCCCATACCGACACGGCGGTCCTGCCTGACCTCGTGGCACGGATCGCGACAGTACTTCCGGCAGCTTCCACCGCGACGTTACGGTCCCGAGCTGACGAAATCGCGGAAGGCCCGCACGGCCGGGGTCATGGGGCGGTCGCTCGCCCAGATCAGGCCGATGTGACGGGCTGCCCTGGGACGCAACGGTATCTCTACGACCCCCGGCGGTGGGGCGGGCTGCGCCGCGGGCAGCACGGCCACGCCGAGACCGGCGGCGACCAGGCCCCGTAGCGTGTCCATCGCCTCGCCCTCGAAGGCCAGCGCCGGGGTGAAGCCGGCCGCCTGA
>NZ_DATMLH010000121.1:0-28255 GCF_035570115.1 Mycobacterium sp. | reverse complement strand
GCGACCGGAACCCTGGCGAACATGAGCGACTCGCTGCTCGACAACGTCGGCAAACTCGTGGACAGCAAGGCGGCATCGGTGCTCGGCGGTGTGGGCGGCCAGCTGCAGAAGTGGGGGGCCGGGATCCAGGCTTCGCTGGCCTCAGCGCATCGGGTGGGCGGGCTGTCGATACCCAACGCCTGGCACGGCCTCGCCCCGGAGATGGCTCGCGCGGCCCCGACGCTACCCGCCACCAGCGTCGCCGCCCCCACCATGACTGGCGGCCTGCCCGGCAGCCCGTTCTCCCAGGGGTTGATGGGTGCACTGGCCGGACGCGGGGTGACCAGCCTGGGCTCGCGGGTCGCGGCCAAGGTGATGCCCCGCTCGCCGGCCGGCGGGTAAGAGGTGGGGGATGCCCTTGCCGCACAACGCATGAGCACGGAAATGACATCGATTTAAGGAGGGAGATATGCCTACGCGTTTTATGGCTGACCCGCACGAGATGCGGTCGATGGCGGGCCGTTTCGATGTGCACGCCCAGACGGTGGAGGACGAGTCCCGCAAGATGTGGGCGTCGTCGCAGAACATCGCCGGTGCCAGCTGGAGCGGGACCGCTCAGGCCACCTCCTACGACACCATGGGCCAGATGAACCAGGCCTTCCGCAACATCGTCAACATGCTGCACGGTGTGCGCGACGGGCTGATCCGGGATGCCAACCACTACGAATCCCAAGAGCAGGCCTCCCAGCAGATCCTGTCCAGCTAGCCCACCTCACTCACTCGTTAGGAGAACACCCATGTCGATTAACTACCAGTTCGGTGACGTGGATGCCCATGGCGCCACCATCCGCGCCCAGGCCGCCTCGTTGGAGCAGGAGCACCAGTCCATCGTGCGTGATGTGCTGGCCGCCGGCGACTTTTGGGGCGGCTCGGGTTCGGTGGCCTGCCAGGAGTTCATCACCCAGTTGGGTCGTAACTTCCAGGTCATCTACCAGCAGGCCAACTCCCACGGCCAAAGCGTGCAAAACGCCGGCAACAACATGAGCTCCACCGACTCCGCCGTCGGCTCCAGCTGGGCCTGACAAACACCAACCCCGTGGCCCGCACACCCAACGGCGTGCGGGCCACAACCATTTTCCGGGCTAGCCGACCAACGGCGGCGGGAGCATGGTGGCACGCAACCCAATTCGCTGCATCCCGTCGGCCTCGCGCTCGACCAGCGTCGGGAACGTCACCTTGGTTGCACCCTGCGCAGCGGTCGACGCAGCCGGCGCCGCGCCAAAGCCGCTGGTGGGCACCGGCATTGCGCCGGCCGCGCTTACCGGCGCGGCTGGCACCGCGTCCCCCCACGTCTGCGGCACCGAAAGCGTTCCGACAGAGCTTGCGTGACCCATAGTCGCCGCAGCACCAAAGCCGAGGGACGATCCCATCGGCGTCGAACCGCCCAGAGCAGGTGCCAGACCGGACCCGCCCAACTCGCCGAATTGCCCCATACCTTGGGAGGCGAACAGCGAATCGGCTCCCGGGACATTCATCCCGACACCGGCGAGACTCGTGCCCACGCCGCCGACGTTGGTTCCCAGGCTGGCGGCATCGGGACTTAGCCCGGCCGCATCGGAACCCAGATCGGCGACTCCACTTGACGACGACGACGCGATGTCCGTCAGACTGTCCAGTGCCCCGAGGCCCGAGCTGGCGCCCGTGCCGGCGCTTTTGCCGACACCAGTGCCCGTCGAGCCCGCCAGACTGGTAAGCGCACTCAGCCCTCCGGATGCTCCCGAGGTGCCAGAGGTCGCCAGCGCCGCACCGTTGCCCGTCACCAGTGACGACAGGCCGGACGCCGACGTCACGGTCTGCGTCGGTTGTGCCAGTCCCTGCAGCGTCTGAGGCACCGCCGACAGCGATGTCGAAGCGACGGTCTGCGCATGGCTGCCGGCGGTTGCGCCGGCGGCCTGGGCCACCGCGGTGGACTGACCAGTCAGGCCGGCCGGGTTGGTGGTCGACTTGGGCTCAGTGAACGGCGTCAACGTCGACGCGGCCGCCGAACTGCCGGCGTAGCCGTACATGGCTGCGGCATCCTGGGCCCACATTTCGCCGTATTGAGCCTCGGTGGCCATGATCGCCGCGGTGTTCTGACCCAGGAAGTTGGTCGCGATCAGCGTCATCAGCTGCGCCCGGTTGGCCGCGACCACCGTTGGTGGAACCGTCATCCCAAACGCCGCCTCGTAGGCGGCGGCCGCCGCCCTGGCCTGGTTTGCCACCTGCTCGACTTGGGCCGCGGTGGCAGTCATCCAGGTCACATACGGTGTGGCCGCGGCGGCCATCGACGTCGACGCCGCACCCTGCCACGACTCATCGGTGAGCCCGGAAATCACCGAACCGTAGGAGGCTGCCGTGGAGTTGAGGTCAGCCGCCAGCCCGTCCCAGGCCGCCGCGGCCATCAGCATCGAACCTGCGCCAGGGCCGGCGTACATCCGAGCCGAATTGATCTCCGGGGGTAACGCCCCGTAGTCCATCGTCCTTACCTTTCTTTGCTTTCGTCGTGCCCTGGTTAGCCGGCCGCGATCGCGTTGGCGGCTTCGGCGGCCGCATAGGATGCGGCGTTCGACTGCAGGGTGCTGACCAAAGCCGAATGAACGGCTGCAGCCGCGGCGCTGATGGCCTGATAGCTGCCCGCGTGGGCGGAGAACTGCGCCGCCGTCAGCGCTGACACCTCGTCAGCCGCCGCGGGGACGACCCCACCTGTCGGACCCGCTGCGGCCGCATTCGCGGCAACCATCGCAGAACCGATGCCCCCGAGATCGCCGGCCGCCACCGATAGCATCTCCGGATGCGTGGTGACGAAAGACGAGAAATACATTGATTACTCCAAAGTTTTCTGTGAAAACTGGCCGCGTTCATCGTTGGTCGCGGAGACTGCTCTTCAGCGGATATTGTTACGGCAGAGTTACGTAAAACGTTCACGCACAATCGGTTAGCGGTGTAGCCTCACTTTTGGTCTGCCATCTCCCTGGTTAAGAGCTCTGTTACCCAGTCTTTTTGGAGCACAACGGCATCGCAAGCTCACCGATGAGATGCATAGCGAACCCATATCTGACGGCGTGAGCGGCGTCACGCCCGATGGCCGACACATTTGAGAACGATATGAGTTTCGTGACGGTTTTGTGACAATGGCGTGTGCGCGAGGAAGAGCGGAGGGAAATGGCAATGATGTCGGGTTCTGCGCGTGAACAGCGGCCACGTCAGGCCATCCTCGGTCAGCTGCCTCGGATCACCCGCGCCGACGGGTCACCGATCCGAGTTCTGCTGGTCGACGACGAACCGGCGTTGACCAACTTGGTCAAAATGGCGCTGCACTATGAAGGCTGGACTGTCGAGGTCGCCCACAACGGCCGGGAGGCCGTGACGAAGTTCGAGCAGGTCAGCCCCGACGTGCTCGTCCTCGACATCATGCTTCCTGACATAGACGGCCTCCAGATCCTGGAGCGGATCCGCGAGGCAGACGCCTACACCCCCACCCTGTTCCTGACCGCCCGCGACTCGGTAATGGACCGGGTCACCGGCTTGACGGCGGGCGCCGACGACTACATGACCAAGCCGTTCAGCCTCGAGGAGTTGGTGGCCCGGCTGCGCGGCCTACTTCGTCGCCCCAATTACCTGGCCGCGCCTGCAGACGAGGGCCTCAAAGTCGGCGATCTCACGCTCGATGGCGCCAGCCACGAAGTCGCGCGGGCCGGCAAACCCATCCCGCTCACCTCAACCGAGTTCGAACTGCTGCACTTCCTGATGCGTAATCCGGGCCGCGCCCTGACCCGCACCGAGATCCTGGACCGTGTCTGGCATTACGACTTCGCCGGACGAACCAGCATTGTCGATCTGTACATCTCATATCTACGGAAGAAGATCGACGCCGGCATGGAGCCGATGATCCACACCGTGCGCGGTGTTGGATACATGCTGCGACCACCGAAATGACCAGGGCGCCAACCGCACCCTGGTGGCGGCGGACCTTGCGCCGTCAGCTGGTATTGGGTTTGTCAGCCGTGGTCACGGTTGTCGTGCTGGTGGTCGGCGTGGTGACGGTGCTGAGTTTCCGCAACTACGTCAATGCGATCAATGATGCGGAAGTCACCGAATCGCTTGATGCACTGGATCATTCGTTCGCCAGATACCGCCGCGGTGAAACGACACACCACGGCGATATCGCACAGGTTATGTTGAACTTCACCGGACAGAACGCGGGAAACGTCATCGCTGTACTGCACAACGGCGACGTCATCGGCTCCGCGGTGTTTTCCGAAGACGACCCGCGCCCAGCCCCAACCGATGTCGTCGCGGCTATCAAGACACAGCCGTGGAACGACGACCAACTGCACACCGTGACGCTGGGCAGCCTTGGCTCATTCCGGGTGGCCAGCCAAAGTGCCGGCGCCGATGACCGTCTCGTCGTCGGGGTCTCGCTGGACCTGGCAAACCGCTACATCACCCGCCGAATCATCAGCGCTACAATCCTTTTGGTAGCAGCACTGCTAGTAACAGCGGGCCTGACCACACTGGTGGTCGGATACGCGTTGCGTCCCTTGCGCCGTGTTGCCGCGACCGCCGCCGAGGTCGCAGGCACACCCCTTATCGGCGAAGACCATCGCATCACCGCGAGAGTCCAACCGGCGGACATCGATCCGGACAACGAGGTGGGAATCGTCGGACATACCTTGAACCGATTGCTTGACAACGTAGACAGCGCGCTCGCGCACCGCGCCGAATCCGACCGGCGGATGCGGCAATTCCTCACCGACGCCAGCCACGAACTACGCACTCCGCTGGCAGCGATCCAGGGCTACTCCGAGCTCACCCGCCAAGACAGCGCCGCGTTGCCACCGACCACGGAATACGCGCTGGCCCGTATCGAGTCGGAAGGGAGGCGGATGACCTCGCTCGTCGACGAGCTGCTGCTGCTCTCGCGCCTGGGCGAAGGTGAGGATCTGCGCACGGAGGACGTTGACTTGGCCGACGTCGTCCTGAACGCAGTGAACGACGCGGCGGTGGCGGCACCCACTCATCACTGGGTGAAGCATCTGCCCGACGAGCCGGTCTGGGTTCGCGGTGACCGCGACCGGCTCCACCAACTCGTCAGCAATCTGCTGACCAACGGCTGGGTACATACCCCGCCCGGAGTCGCCGTGACGACGAAAATCGCCTGCCGCCGGTCCGAGAACGGTGAGCCGTACGCCGAGTTGACGGTGGCCGACAACGGGCCCGACATCGACCCGGATCTCCTCCCACACCTGTTCGAGCGATTCGTGCGCGCGAAGAACTCCCCATCCGACGGGTCCGGAAATGGATTGGGCTTGGCTATTGTCGCCTCGATCGTCAAGGCCCACGAAGGCTCGGTCACCGCCGAATCCACTGACGGCCAAACCACTTTCCGGGTGCTTCTGCCCATCGTTGAGTAATGGATCACAGCCGCCGTAGCAAAGACCACGCGGTTCGCGACCCCAGACGCGGGTACGCCGTAACCTCAGACAACCGCTGGTCGGGGGTTCGCCCCGGGCCCCGAAGGTTAGCCTCTCTGCCGGTTGGCAAACTCAAGTCGCCCCGCCGGCCGTAAAGAAAACGTTAACGACGACGCTTTATGCACTGGCGGAGCCTAATTTCGTACCGGATCCTCACCGTCGAGGGCTAAATTTTATGCCGGTGCCAAAACTCGATCGACGATCGGTCTGACCGGCTGTGCCGAACGGAGAAACTATGTCCGTGGTTGCCTACGTCCTACTGACAGTGGCAGTCTTCACCGCCCTCGGCTATGCGCAAAAGCTGGTCGAGAAGCTATGAGCTACGACAACATCATCGGCCTTGCGCTGTCGGCAGTGTTGGCGGTCTACCTCGTCGCGGCCTTGTTTTTTCCGGAAAGGTTTTAGGTGAGCACCTCTACCGCGGGGATCGCATTCCTCGCTTTGCTCGTGCTGGCATTGGTGGCGGTACATGTACCGCTGGGCGACTACATGTACCGCGTGTACACCTCACCGAAGGACTGGCGAGTCGAGAAGATCATCTACCGGGTCATCGGCGCCGACGGCAAAGCCCAACAGCCGTGGTACGCCTACGCCCGCAGCGTCCTGGCGTTCTCGGCGGTCAGCGTGCTGTTCCTGTTCTTCTTCGAGTTGCTGCAGGACAAGTTGCCGTTGCACCTGAAGAACCCGGCGACCCCGATGACGCCTTCGCTGGCCTGGAACACCGCGATCAGCTTCGTGACGAACACCAACTGGCAGGCGTACTCGGGCGAGTCGACGCAAGGCCACCTGGTGCAGATGGCCGGTCTGGCCGTGCAGAACTTCGTCTCCGCCGCGGTGGGCATGGCCGTCGCGGTGGCCCTGGTTCGCGGCTTCGCCCGGGTCAAGACCATCGAAATCGGGAATTTCTGGGTGGATCTGGTCCGCGGGACGCTGCGCATCCTGCTGCCGCTGTCGGTGATCGCCGCGATCGTGCTCATCGCCGGCGGTGCGATCCAGAACTTCCACCTGCACGACCACGTGGTGACCACGCTGAACGGCGTGCAACAGACCATCACGGGAGGGCCGGTCGCCAGCCAGGAAGCGATCAAGGAACTCGGTACCAATGGCGGTGGCTTCTACAACGCCAACTCCGCTCACCCCTTTGAGAATCCGACCAGGTGGACCAACTCTGTCGAGATCTTCCTGCTGCTGGCCATCAGCTTCTCGCTGCCGCGCACCTTCGGCCGGATGGTTGAGAGCAAAAAGCAGGGCTACGCGATCGCCGCGATCATGGGTGTCCTGGCGGTAATCAGCGTGGCTTGCGTCGGGGTGTTTCAGCTAAGCCACCACGGGACGGTCCCCACCGCGACCGGTGCCGCCATGGAAGGCGTCGAGCAACGGTTCGGCATCGCCAACTCCGCGGTTTTCGCCGACGCGACCACGTTGACCTCTACCGGTGCGGTCGACTCGGCACACGACTCCTACACCAGCCTGGGCGGGGGGGTCGCGATGCTCAACATGCAGCTCGGTGAGGTGGCGCCCGGCGGAGTGGGCTCGGGCCTCTACGGCATGCTCATCCTGGCCATCTTGTCGGTGTTCATCGCCGGGCTGATGGTCGGACGCACACCGGAATACCTCGGCAAGAAGATCGGGCCTCGCGAGATGAAGCTCGCCGCAGCCTATCTGCCGGTGACTGAGTTGCTCGTGCTGCTCGGTACTGCCATCGCGATGGGCTTACCCGGCCCCCGCGCCGGCATGGCCAACACCGGACCACATGGCCTGTCGGAAGTGCTCTACGCGTTCACCTCCGCATCCAACAACAACGGCTCCGCTTTTGCCGGCCTGTCGGTCAACACCACCTGGTACAACACCGCGCTGGGCCTGGCGATGGTCATCGCCAGATTCCTGCCGATGGTTATCGTGCTCGCGCTGGCCGGTTCGCTGGCCGGCCAAAAGCACACGCCGGAGTCCGCCGGCAGCCTTCCTACCCACCGGCCGCAGTTCGTCGGCCTGGTCGCGGCAGTCGCGGTAATTATTGCTGCCCTGACCTTCCTGCCGGCATTGGCACTCGGGCCCCTCGCTGAAGGAATCCACTGACATGACAACGTCGACGGCTTCGAAAGCCCGTCCTGGCCATTCGTCGCACCACCACAGCGACCACGCGGACGACGGGCGGGTCCAGGGCGGACTGCTCGACCCGGCGCTGCTGGTCAAATCGCTGCCCGACGCGTTGCGCAAGCTCGATCCGCGCACCCTGTGGCGCAACCCGGTGATGTTCATCGTCGAGATCGGCGCCGTGTGGTCGACCGTGCTGACCGTCCGCGACTCGTCGTGGTTCGGCTGGCTCATCGTGTTCTGGCTTTGGCTGACAGTGCTTTTCGCCAACCTCGCCGAGGCGTTCGCCGAAGGGCGGGGCAAAGCACAGGCCGACACCCTGCGCAAGGCGAAGGCGGACACCATCGCGCGCCGGTTACACGGCTGGTCACCCGAGACCCCAGGCACCGAGGAGGACGTCCGGGCCCCGGAACTGCAAAAGGGCGACATCGTCGTCGTGGAGGCCGGCGAAATCATCCCGGGCGACGGCGAGATCGTGGAAGGCATTGCGTCGGTTAATGAATCGGCCATCACCGGCGAATCGGCGCCGGTGATCCGGGAATCCGGCGGCGACCGTTCGGCAGTGACCGGCGGCACCACCGTGCTCTCGGACCGCATCATCGTCAAGATCACCCAAGAGCCCGGAAAGAGCTTCATCGACCGGATGATCGCCCTCGTCGAGGGCGCCAACCGGCAGAAGACACCGAACGAGATCGCGCTGAACATTCTGCTCGCGGCGCTGACGATCATCTTCCTTTTCGCGGTGGCGACGCTGCAGCCGCTGGCGATCTACTCCAAGATCAACAACCCCGGTGTGGCGAACACCTCCGCGCTCACCAACAACGGCGTCACCGGCGTCGTCTTGGTGGCTCTGCTGGTCTGCCTGATCCCCACCACCATCGGCGCGTTGCTGTCGGCGATCGGCATCGCCGGCATGGACCGATTGGTCCAGCGCAACGTGCTGGCCATGTCGGGCCGCGCGGTCGAGGCTGCCGGCGACGTCAACACGTTGCTGTTGGACAAGACCGGCACGATCACCCTGGGCAACCGGGAGGCATCGGAATTCATCCCGGTCACCGGGGTCACGTCCGAGGGGCTGGCGGACGCCGCTCAGTTGTCCAGCCTCGCCGACGAAACCCCCGAGGGCCGCTCGATCGTCGTCTACGCGAAGCAGGCCTACGGGCTGCGGGAGCGCTCCCCCGGTGAACTCAGCCACGCCCACTGGGTCGAGTTCACCGCGACGACCAGAATGTCCGGTGTCGACCTCGATGGACGACAGCTGCGCAAGGGCGCAGCAAGTTCGGTCGCCAACTGGATCCGCGACCAGGGCGGGACCATTCCCGACATGCTCGGCGACATCGTCGACGGCATCTCGGCCGCCGGCGGAACCCCGCTGGTGGTCGGCGTGGTCACTACCGGCAGTGACGGCAGTACCGGCAAGAAGGCCGAAGTACTCGGGGTCATCCACCTCAAGGATGTGGTCAAGCACGGTATGCGTGCGCGTTTCGACGAGATGCGCAAGATGGGCATCCGAACGGTGATGATCACCGGTGACAATCCGTTGACCGCCAAAGCGATCGCCGACGAGGCCGGGGTCGACGACTTCCTCGCCGAAGCCACCCCCGAAGACAAGATGATGCTGATCAAGCGTGAGCAGGAGGGTGGCCGGCTGGTCGCGATGACCGGTGACGGCACCAACGACGCGCCGGCGTTGGCTCAGGCCGACGTCGGGGTGGCGATGAACAGCGGTACCAGCGCGGCCAAAGAGGCCGGCAACATGGTGGACCTCGACTCCGACCCCACCAAGCTCATCGAGATCGTGGAAATCGGTAAACAGCTGTTGATTACGCGTGGCGCGTTGAGCACGTTCTCGATCGCCAACGACATCGCCAAATACTTCGCGATCATCCCGGCCATGTTCGTGGCGCTGTTCCCCGGACTGGACCTGATCAACGTGATGCGCCTGCACAGCCCGGAGTCGGCGATTCTGTCCGCGGTGATCTTCAACGCGGTGATCATCGTCTTGCTGATTCCGTTGGCGCTGCGCGGTGTTCAGTACACACCGAGCAGCGCGTCGAAGCTGTTGAGCCGAAACCTCTACATCTACGGGCTGGGTGGCATCGTTGCCCCGTTTATCGGCATCAAACTGATCGACCTGGTCGTGCAATTTATCCCCGGGATGGGCTGACATGAACCGCGTCGGCGACGATGCAGAGCGAAGCGATGAGGAGGAGCGACGCACATGAACCTTTCTAACCTGATTCGCCAGCACTGGGCCGCGCTGCGTGCGCTACTCGTGCTGACCGTGATCACCGGCTTCGCCTACCCCTTGGTCGTCTGGGGAATCGCGCTACTTCCGGGGTTGCACGCCAAGGCGGAAGGCTCGATAGTCGAGGTCTCCGGAAAGCCGGTCGGCAGCAAACTGATCGGCCAGTCGTTCACCGACAAGGACGGCAATCCGCTGCCGCAGTACTTCCAGAGCAGGCCATCGGCAGCCGGTGCGGGCTACGATCCGTTGGCATCTGGGGCCACCAACCTCGGCCCGGAAAGCATCGTCGACACACCGGCCGATCCGAGTCAGCTGACCCCGGGGGCCGATCCTTCCAAGGCCGGATTCAAACCCAGCCTGCTGACTCAGGTGTGCTCGCGCAGTTTGGCGATCGGCCAGCTCGAGAAGGTCGACGGCTCGCGCCCGTTCTGCACCGGTGGCGGGGTCGGCGCGGTGCTGTCGGTGATCGGGCCGCGGGATTCATCCGGCAACGTGATTCATCCGACGCAGGTGGTCAGCGTCAACGAGCCCTGCTCGAAGCCCGCAAGCGCGCCGGCCGCAGTGTTCCAGCAGCTCTACGAGGGTGTGCGGGTGGAATGCGCTCAATACGGTCAGGACTACTCGGTCGGTCAGATCGTTCCGATCCGCGGCGCGGCGTCCGATCACCCGGCGGTGCCCGCCGACGCCGTCACCGCCAGCGCCAGCGGCCTGGACCCCGATATCTCGCCGGCTTACGCCGATATCCAAGAGGCCCGGGTGGCCCACGCGCGCGGGATCAGCGCCGACCAGGTGCGCGACGCGGTTCACGACAACCAACACGGTCGTACGCTCGGCTTCGTCGGCGAGCCGGTGGTCAACGTGCTGCAGCTCAATCTCGAGTTGGACCGCAAGTACCCGGTGAAGTCGTGAACATCGCAGTAGACGTGAAGTCTTGGCCTTTCCGGTAGATGATGTCCATGTGACTTCCGATGCGTCGGCTCCGGGGCCAGCAAATTTCCCGGATGACGCGCTTGCCCAACGAGCGCAACCGCAGCGCCGCGGCGACCTGCGCATCTACCTCGGCGCGGCCCCAGGCGTCGGCAAGACCTGCGGGATGCTCGGCGAGGCGCATCGCAGGCTGGAGCGCGGGACCGACGTCGTCGCGGCGGTAGTGGAGAGTCACGGCCGTAAGAAGGTCGGCGAACTCACCGAAGGCATCGAAGTCATTCCGCCGCAGTACATCTCCTACCGCGGAACCTTGTTCCCGGAACTCGATATCGAGGCGGTGCTGCGGCGTCGGCCGGAAGTCGCGCTGGTCGACGAATATGCCCACAGCAATATCCCGGGCAGCGTCAATTCCAAGCGGTGGCAAGACATCGAAACGTTGCTTGACGCCGGGATCACCGTGATCTCGACGCTCAACATCCAGCACCTGGAAAGCCTCAACGACGTCGTCGCCCAGATCACCGGCGTCGAGCAGCGCGAAACCGTGCCCGATGAAATCGTCCGAAAAGCAGCTCAGATCGAGTTGGTCGACATCACACCGGAGGCTTTGCGGCGCAGGCTCGCCCACGGCAACGTCTACCCGCCGGAGCGGATCGATGCTGCGCTGTCCAACTACTTTCGCACCGGCAACCTGACCGCGCTGCGCGAAATCGCGCTGCTGTGGCTTGCTGATCAGGTCGATTCGGCGCTGGCGAAATACCGTGCGGACAAGAAGATTACGGACCTCTGGGAAGCCCGCGAGCGAGTGGTGGTCGCGGTGACCGGCGGCCCCGAATCGGAAACATTGGTGCGCCGTGCCTGCCGGATCGCATCGAAGTCAAGCGCCCAACTCATGGTGGTGCACGTCGTCCGCGGCGACGGACTGTCGAGTGTGTCCCCACGCGAAATGGGCAAGGTGCGCGAACTCGCCGCCAGCCTGGGCGCGACGGTTCACACCGTGATCGGCGACGACGTGTCGAGCGCACTGCTCGACTTCGCCCGCGAGACAAACGCCACTCAGCTGGTGCTCGGCAGCTCCCGGCGGTCACGGTGGGCGAGGATGTTCAGCGAGGGAATCGGCACCGCGACCATCAAGGACTCGGGAAAAATCGACGTCCACATGGTGACCCATGAGGCGGCCAACCGCGGCCTGCCGTTCGGGTCGATTTCGCCACGCGCTCGCCAAGTCGTGTCCTGGCTGGCCGCCCTCACCGTGCCGTGGGCCATCTTGGCGATCACCCAGCGCTGGTTGGATCCGGTGCTGGACATCGGCGGCAAGACCGCCATCTTCTTCGCCGGGGTGATTGCCGTCGCGCTGTTCGGCGGTGTGGCACCCGCCATGCTGTCGGGGTTGCTGTCCGGGGCGCTGTTGGTCTATTTCCTGACCGACCCGCGATACTCCTTCGCCGTCGACAACCCGAGCAACGCCGTCACCATCGTGGTTCTGTTGGGGGTCGCGATGTCGATCGCCGTGCTGGTGGACGCCGCGGCCAGCCGGGCCCGCGAAGCCAGGCGGGCGACCCAGGAGGCGGAGTTGCTGGCGCTGTTCGCCGGGTCGGTGCTGCGCGGCGCCGATCTCGCCACGCTGCTGGAGCGGGTACGGGAGGCTTACTCTCAGCGCGCGGTGTGCCTGGTGCGTGAAGTCAACGGTCGCCCGCAGCCGGTCGCGAGCGTGGGCAAAGACCCATGCGCGACACTGGATTCCGCTGACACTGCCGTGAAAGCGGGCGATGAGGACTTCTGGATGCTGTTGTCCGGCCGCGCCTTGACCGGCCGTGACCGCAGGGTGCTGTCGGTGGTCGCGACACAGGCCGCGGGTCTGCTCAAGCAGAGTGAGCTCGCCGAAGAGGCCGGCAAGGTTCAATCCCTCGCCGAAGCCGACGAGCTGCGTCGCCTATTGCTCTCAGCCCTCGGCCACGACTTGCGGACTCCGCTGACCGCGGCCAAGGCAGCCGTGTCCAGCCTGCGCGCCGAAGACGTCTGGTTCTCGCCCGAGGACACCGCGGAATTGCTTGCCACCGTCGAGGAGTCGATCGACCAGCTGACCTCCCTGGTGGCCAACCTGCTGGACTCGTCTCGGCTGGCCGCCGGCGTGGTCCGGCCGCAGCTCTCCGAGGTCTATCTCGAGGAGGTCGTGCAGCGTGCGCTTGTCGGTATCGGCAAGCGCAGCACGGCCGTCGGCCGGGGCAGCATCGACCGGGTCAAGGTGGAGGTCGGCGGGACGATCGCGATGGCCGACGCGGGGCTGTTGGAACGAGTGCTGGCGAACGTCATCGACAACGCGCTGCACTACGCACCCAAGAGCATGGTGCGGGTCAACGCGGGTCAGGTGGCGGGGCGTGTACTGATCAACGTCGTCGACGAGGGACCGGGCGTCGCCAAAGGCGCCGCGGAGCAGATGTTCGAGCCATTCCAGCGACTCGGCGATACGGACAACAGCACCGGTCTGGGCCTCGGCCTGTCGGTGGCCAAGGGGTTCGTCGAGGCGATGGGCGGCACCATTGCCGCGACCGACACCCCTGGCGGGGGCCTGACCATTTTGGTGGACCTGGAGGCGCCGCCAGAGGAGCGGCACGATGCGGAGCGGAACGATGAAGAGGGGTGGCGCCCATGACCCGCGTCCTGGTGGCCGATGACGACCAGCAGCTTCTGCGGGCGCTGCGAATCAACCTGTCCGTGCGCGGCTACGAAGTGACCACCGCCGCAACCGGATCGGCTGCACTGCGAGCCGCCGCCGACCAACACCCCGACGTGGTGATCTTGGACCTGGGTCTGCCCGACATACCCGGCACCGAGGTGCTTGCCGGGCTGCGCGGCTGGATGAGCGCGCCGGTGATCGTGCTGTCGGCGCGCACCGATTCCGCAGACAAGGTCGGAGCTCTGGACGCCGGCGCAGACGACTACATCACGAAGCCATTCGGCATGGACGAGCTGCTGGCACGGCTTCGCGCCGCGGTGCGCAGGGCCGCCGTGTCGGCAGACGGCGACGAACCGGTGGTTGAGACCAGGTCATTCACTGTCGACCTGTCGGCCAAAAAGGTGATCAAGGACGGCACGGAGGTCCACCTGACCCCCACCGAGTGGGGAATGCTGGAAATGCTGGTCCGCAATCGCGGCAAGCTGGTGGGGCGTGAGGACCTCCTCAGAGAGGTGTGGGGACCAAAGTATGCGAAGGAAACTCACTACTTGCGCGTCTATCTGGCACAGCTGCGTCGCAAGCTCGAGGATGATCCGTCGCGCCCCAACCATCTGCTGACCGAGGCGGGCATGGGCTATCGCTTCGAAGCGTGATCGTCGTTGTCATTCGTTGCACGACACCGATATCGGATTACGTTCTGGTTAAATTGCCGGCACTGGTCGATCACGACGCGCCGATCCCCGCAGCGCTTTTCGCACCACGCCTCCGATCAGACACCAGGATACAGTCGCTTATAAGCGAATAACTCTGCGCCTGAAGTGCCAGTCACCTTCACTTGACGAGTGAATTTCAGTACCAGCAAAATTCGGCGTCAAGGCCCGATGACATAAAGCCGTGGTGTAACCTCTGTCGGTAACGGCATCGGCAAAGCGGGTGCCTACCCGCGCTGGGTCTTGGACTCGATCGCGATCAGGTATTCCCGAGTGGCGAATGAGAGCATGCATCATCACATCATTGTCAGCGGTGACGATGCGCTGGCCACGACGATCATCGACGAGCTGAAAAGGGCCGGCGCGCGTGTTGTCAAGCTGGACAACACAGAGCTTGCCGACGCCGGCGTCGCCCGCTCGCTCGCGCGCGCCGAAGTCACGAGCGCGATCGCCGTGGTATGTGCCGGAGATGATGACGCCACAAATCTCGAAATCGCGCTGCTGGCAAGAAGATCCAACCCGAACCTGCGTGTGGTGGCGCGGCTGACCAACGATGTGCTGCGCGCAGCGGTGGCCGACGACAACGGGCCCGGTGCGATCTTCAACGTCGCCGAGCTCGCGGCGCCGTCGGTCGTGGAAGCCTGCCTGTCGCACACCACCCACCCGTTCGAGGCGGCCGGCATCAAATTCGTCGCTTACGGCAGCGAAGCACCCCGGGACGGGACGCTGTGGGAGATCTACGGCGACTTGGCACCGGTAGCGATCATTCGCGGCGAGAACTCGCCCACCCCGGGCGAGGTGGTGGCTTGTCCGAGTCGCGATCAGCGGGTGCACGACGGTGACTGGACGATGATGATCGGGACCGCTGACGACGCGGCCGACCGCGGCGTCAAGCTTCGGCAGCCGACCGGAACGCGCGCACGACGGCCTCGGTTGCGTCGAGTGCTCGACGCCTTCCGGGTGCTGCTCAATGACTTCAATCCGGCGTTTTATCCCGCCTTGGCAGGCGCGAGCATTCTGCTCGCCACCTCGATGATCGTGTTGCACTACAACTACCAGCGCCCGCGGATGTCGTGGATCGACGCGCTGTACTTCACCGTCGAGACGATCACCACAACCGGCTACGGCGACTTCAGCTTCGGCCATCAGGTGATATGGCTACGCCTGTTCGCCGCCATGTTGATGTTCAGCGGAGCGACCACCATTGCTTTGCTGGTCGCGTTCATCGCGGACGTGCTGCTCTCGCAGCGTTTTGTCCTGGCTGCTTCGCGCCCGCGCGCCCGCCACCTGCGCAACCACGTCATCGTCGTAGGGCTGAGCGAGCTCGGGATCCGCGTCGTCACCGATCTGACCGCTAGCGGACACGACGTCGCGGTGATCGAGCGCGACGAGGAGAACCGCTTTGTGTCCGTGGCACGCGAACTTGACGTACCGGTGATCTTCGGGGACGCGACGCTGCTCCAGACGCTGGAATCAGCGCGGGTGGACCGCGCCCGCGCTGTGGCAGTGGTGACCCGCGACGACATGATCAATATCGAGACCGGGATCATCCTGGCCGAAATGCTGGGACCGCGAGTGCTGCCCGAGATCAACCGGCGCGCCGAGGTTCCGCTTGTACTACGCGTTTACGACCGCGCGCTGGGGTTCGCGGTCGCCCAGCGGTTCGGGTTCGACAACGTCCGGTCCGCCGTCGAGCTGGCCGCGCCATGGTTCATTGGCGCCGCGAGTGGCCTGGAAGTGCTCGGGACGTTTTCGGTCGGGCAGAGTTCCTTCATGGTCGGCGCAATGCGGGTGGCGCCCGGCAGCGAACTTGACGGGCTGCAGATGTCCGAGTTGTCCAGTGAAACCCGCGTTATCGCGTTCACTCGGCAGGATGCGGCCGTAGAGCTGCGCCCACGCCGGGACCACCGGCTTTGCGCAGGCGACACGGTCTACCTCGTCGGCCCTTACCGGGAATTGCTGGCCTCCTTGCGCAGAGGGCTGCCTCCGCGGCAACCCGCGACCGACGAGGAACGCCTCGGCGACAACCACGATGCTCAAGCCCTAACCCTCAACGTCGGCCGCCAAGCAAAGACCGGTTGAGCAGGCCGGGACTCCACCCGCGCAGTCGAACAGGTCAGGCCTGGGCTGGCTTGCGTTGACAGCTAACTCACAGGAGTTGGGTTTTAGAATCGGGTTAACTGCAGGCCGGGCCGGCGGACCAGGGGGAAGCGGGCGTCGCACCACGACCCGACGTGATGCGATGCTGACGAATCGATGAACCTGAGAAATATAGGTGATTAACCTGAGAAATACGAGTGATAACTGCGACAATGGCTATTAAGAACGCGTCATGAATTGTCCAGCTTCCGTAAAGAACCGATAATGGGATTGCCTGACGGCCGAGACGGTGTGCTGGTAGGCACCCTAAACCAGAACCTAACGCCACAAATTTGCTGATTCACCCGGTCATTACCGGAAAGGGAAAGCGATGTTTTCTGGGACCGATGAGCCCGAATGTCCGCAGCGGCGGCGGGTGATTTTGTCGCACACCGTCGCCGCGGTGACGCCCGTGCCACTCTCAGCCTGCGCAGCCGACGCGCCGACGCGGGAAGCGACAAGAGCCGTAACGCATGCCACCATTCACGCGATAGCCCTTGGCGCGGCCCCGGTCGGGCGCGCGCCATTGCCGGCCGCCACCCAAACCGGTGGCGAGACGAAAGGCGCCACCGACTGGGCCAACTCGATCGCGGTGAACTAGAGGGGTTGCTTAGCAATGGATTTCGGGATTTATCCGCCAGAGATCAACTCCGGTCGAATGTATGCGGGGGCCGGGTCCGGACCGATGATCGCCGCCGCAGAAGCGTGGCAAGGACTGGCCGCCGAACTGCATTCGGCGGCCAACTCGTATCAATCGGTGGTCTCGGGATTGACCGCAGGGTCGTGGTCGGGACCGTCGTCAGCATCGATGGCTGCGGCTGCCGCTTCCTATTCCGCGTGGCTGACCGCCGCCGCCACACAGGCCGAGGAGACGGCCGCCCAAGCCAAAGCCGCGGTCGGCGCCTACCAGGCGGCGTTTACGTCGACGGTGCCGCCGACGATGGTCGCCGCCAACCGCAGTCAGCTCACGACGCTGGTGGCGACGAACCTGTTCGGCCGAAACACGCAGGCGATTGCGGCCAACGAGGCGCAATACGGTGAGATGTGGGCCCAGGACGCCGCGGCGATGTACGGCTACGCGGCTTCATCGGCATCCGCGACAACGCTGACACCATTCACGCCGCCGCAACAGAACACGAACCCGAGCGGGTCGGCCGGCCAGGCAGTCGCGGTCAGCCAAGCCACCGGCACTTCGGCCGGCAACGTGCAGAGCACCGTGTCCTCGATTCAGCAAGCGTTTTCATCGGTACCCAACGCGCTGACGAGCGCGGCGACGTCGGCTGCCGCGGCGCCGGCGCAGGCTAGCGATCCGCTGGGCACGTTGAGCGACCTGATTTCTATTTTTCTCGACGCACCGTCGGCCATCGCTACTTTCGCCGCCGACATACCCTTCGGCGTAATAGGAGTCACAGCCCTTCCCTTGGACATCATCGGTGCCGGGACCGGTTTGCACACGGACGACATCGTCAGCGGTTGGAACGGGGAAAAGGCCTGGCCAGAAACCGGGCCGGCACCCGTAGAGGCGTTCCCGGCGTCGTTGCTGAACCTGCCCCCGGGCACCGTGCCGCCCAGCCTCTCGGCCGGTCTCGGCGAGGCCAACACGGTCGGCGCATTGTCCGTGCCGCCGACGTGGACGGTCGCCACACCGGCGGTGCGTCCCATCTCGTACACGCTGCCGGCGCTGCCGGAAACCGCCGCAAGCGCCGCTGCCGCGCCAGCGGCAGAAGCCGGTTCGGGAAGCATGCTCAGCGAGATGGCGCTCGCGGGAATGGCCGGTCGAGCCATGTCCGGAACCGTAGGCACCGGCGTCGGCCGGGCTGCCGGCAAGACGGCTAAAGGCGCTGCTGCACCGGCTCGCGCTCCGGGCACAGCGACGACTGGTGGCAGTGCGGCCATAGTCGATAAAGACGAGGCTCCTAAAGGCAAGCCTCGGGCCGTAGTCACCGGAGTCGCGGCCGAGCTACGCGAGTTCGCCAAGCTCCGCGACGAAGGAATTCTGACCGACGACGAGTACACCGAGCAGAAGAATCGCCTGCTCGGCCGCTGAGCCGCCCGCCGCCGTACGGCGCGAGCGCCGGTTGCCTGGAAGAGGAATGCGCAGCAATGGATTTCGGGATCTATCCGCCGGAGATCAACTCCGGCCGGATGTATACCGGTCCGGGATCGGGGCCGATGCTGGCCGCTGCGCAAGCCTGGGGCAGCTTGGCTGACGAACTGTATACGGCGGCAAGCGCTTATCAGTCAGTCGTGTCGGCGCTGACCTCCGGGTCTTGGTCAGGTCCGTCGTCCACGTCGATGACGGCCGCAGCCGGGTCCTATGTGGAATGGCTGAGCGCCACCGCTGCGCAGGCCGAAGAGACCTCCGCCCAAGCCCGGGCGGCCGCCGCCGGCTACGAGGCGGCCTTTGCCATGACGGTGCCGCCGCCGGAGATCGCCGCCAACCGCAGCCTGCTGGCGGCCCTGGTGGCGACGAACTTCCTCGGTCTGAACACGCCGGCAATCGCGGCTACCGAGGCCCTGTACGGCGAAATGTGGGCCCAGGACGCCGTAGCGATGTACGGCTACGCGGGTTCGTCGGCAGCCGCGACCACGCTCACCCCGTTTACCTCACCGGATCAGACCACCGATCCGGGCGGAACGGCCAGCCAGGCTGCCGCAGTCAGCCAGGCCAGCGGCACCGCTGCCGGTAACGTGCAAAGCACCATATCGACTGTGCCGCAGGCATTGTCGGCGGCGGCTGCGCCCGCCCAGAGCAGCTCGCTGGACACCCTGAGCAACCTGATCAGCGTCTTCCTCAGTGCACCGACTGACCTGGTCACCCTTTTCGGGATCATCCCGATGGATGCCCTCTCTGGGCCGGTGGACTTTCCCATCGCCTATCTCGGCACTATCTCCGGTCAAAACACGGATGACATCATCAGCGGCTGGGAGGGGACAGAACCGTGGCCGGGGACCGCGGACGTGCCGGTGCAGCCGTTTCCGGCGACCCTTCAAAGCCTACCTCCCGGCGGGGTTCCGGCACCGACGATGTCGGCTGCCTTTGGCGAAGCGAACATGGTTGGGGGACTGTCGGTCCCGTCGAACTGGACTGTCGCCGCGCCGGAGATACGCTCGGTCGCAATGGTTTCGCCGATCACCAACCCGGGCCCCGCCGCAACCGCGCCAGCGGTGGAAGTCGGGTCGGCAAGCTCCTTCAACCAGATGGGGCTGGGGGGTATGGCAGGGCAAGCCATGGCCGGCCCGCCGGCGACCGGCGACACCCAGGAAAACCGCAAGGCGATCACCCACGCGCGCCTGACGACTCGTGGTCCAGGCGCCGCGAGTGACGGTGAGGCCGAAGCGAGGCCCGCGCCACGAACGGTCGTCACCGGAGTCGCGGCCGCGATACGCGATATCGCCAAGCTCCGCGACCAGGGACGTCTGACCGATGAAGAGTACAAGGAGCAGAAGAAGCGCCTGCTCGAAATCTCGATCAGACACCGCCCGTTGGGATGAGCAGCCGCTAAATCGCAACGGATCAGTCGGCGATCGAGAGTGCGATGCCGTCCAGGATGTCATGCTCGCTGACCGTCAATGCGTCGATGCCGGCGCGCTCGCGCAGCGCGAACGCCAATTCCTCGATCACGATTGCACCGCCGGCGATCACATCGGCCCGTCCCTCGTGCATCGGCCCGAGCGCAGCGCGCTGCGCGCGAGACATGCCGATCAACCCGTCACACACCGCGAGCAGCCGGTCCATACCGACCCGCGAAAGATGAATGGCCGCGGAGTCATACGCCGTCATGTCCTGGGCGAGCGCCGCAATCGTCGTCATCGTGCCGGCCACCCCCACCCAGGTGCGGGCCTGTTCCACCGGGACGACGCGCAGCGCCTCGCCGAGCCGCTCGCGAACCACCTCGCGGGCAGCGGACACCTCGGGCGCAGTGGGCGGGTCCGAGTGCAGGCAGCGCTCGGTCAGCCGCACGCAGCCGATATCGGCCGAGAAGCTCGCCGCCACGGCGTCCGCTCCGAGCACGATCTCGGTCGACCCGCCGCCCAAGTCGACGATCACGAAAGGAGCTGCGGCGGGGTCTAATTCGCTGACCGCACCGCGAAAAGACAGTTCGGCCTCTTCGGCGCCGGTGATCACCTCAGCGACGGAGCCGTCAACCACGGAGCCCAGCACATCGGCCGTCATCGCGAAGAAGACGTCCCGGTTGGCGGCGTCGCGCGCGGCCGAAGTGGCGACCATGCGTATCCGGTCGACGTCATTCGCCGCGCACACGGCTGCGTAGTCGACCAGCGCGACGCGGGTGCGCTCCAACGCATCCGGCGCGAACCGACCAGTCGCGTCGACGCCCTGACCGAGCCGCACGATACGCATCTCGCGGTGTACGTCGCGCAGCCGACCAGCACCCGCGTCAGCGATCAGCAACCGAATCGAGTTGGTACCACAGTCAATTGCGGCCACCCGAGTCATGTCCACTGCTCCGGCAACAAGATTCCGGCCATCGCCGGCTCGGCCGCCAGCACCGCCACCGCCTCGTCGCCGAGCGGGTTCGTTCCCCGGCCCTTCGCCAGCGAGTGCGCGATCAGCACGTGCAGGCACTTCACCCGGTCGGGCATGCCACCGGCGGAAAACGAGGTCCCGAGCGGCTCGATGGCATCCCGCTCGGCCAGATATGACTCGTGGGCCCGCCGGTAGGCGGCGGCCAGTTCGGGGTCGCACCGCAGCCGTTGCGACATCTCTCGCATCATGCCCGACGACTCCAGCCTGCTCGCCGCAGCGGTGAGCGCCGGGTGCGTCAGGTAGTACAACGTCGGAAATGGTGTGCCGTCGGGCAGTTTCGGCGCCGTCTTCACCACGCCGGGTTCACCGTTGGGGCACCGGTAAGCGATCTGGAGCACTCCACGCGGCTCACGGCCGAGCTGGCGCGCCACCGCGTCGAGGTCGGCACGATCAGCCACCGCGCGGCGGCGGATTCGGCGGGGCCGGTGTCGCCGCCGGTGGCGGCGCGGGTGGCTGCGGAGCGGAGGTCGGCGGGCCGTGCGGGGCGTCGGCGATGGTGTGCCACAGCGACGTGTACCACGGGTCGGTGCTGACCGCGGGCGTGGGTTGGCTCCCCGGCCCTGCGGGCAGGGCCGCCGACGGGGGGAGTTGGACCTGGTATGGGATGTCGCCCGGCTTCACGAAGCCCAGACGCTCGCGGGCTTGCGCCGCAATGTAGGCCGGGTCCGCGAGCTTGACCTTCTGCTGCTGCAGATCGCCGATCTGTTGCCGCAGAGCGGCTTCGGAGGCGGCGAGCTGTTTCATCTCAGTGCGCTGCGCAAAATAGGTGCGGACCGGGCCGGCGATGGTGAGCGTCAACACGCAGACAACCGCCGCCAGGATCGCGGCCCTGCGCGCGGTCAGGCCAAGCCGTTGGTCGGACCGTTGCTCGGCTGATTCGACGATCGCACGTTTGATGGGTTCCACGGCCTCCGGCTGGGCACGGGATGCATTCGGCCCGCGACGGGCTGCCGGTGATTTGCGCGGCCGGCCCTGTTCGGAATCACCGGCCCGACTCGGGCGCGAGGCAGGTGAGCGCCGCTTCGGTTCTGGCCGTTTCGATTCGGGCATGGTTCCTGCCGCTATTTGGCTTCCGGCGCGTATCGGGGGAATGCCAGATCGCCGGCGTACCGGGCGGCGTCGCCGAGCGCTTCTTCGATGCGCAGCAGCTGATTGTACTTCGCGACGCGTTCGCTGCGTGCGGGCGCGCCGGTCTTGATCTGTCCGCAGCCCACAGCCACCGCCAGATCCGCGATCGTGGTGTCCTCCGTCTCGCCGCTGCGGTGGCTCATCATCGTTCGGTATCCGCTGTGGTGCGCCAGCGCGACCGCGTCAAGCGTCTCGGTCAGCGTCCCGATCTGATTGACCTTCACCAGCAAGGCATTTGCCACTCCCCTGTCGATACCTTCTTCCAGCCGTTCAGGATTGGTGACAAAGATGTCGTCGCCGACGATCTGCACCCGGTCTCCAATGGACGTCGTCAGGGCCACCCATCCATCCCAATCATCTTCGGCCAGTGGGTCTTCCAGAGAAATCAGCGGATAGGAGTCGAGCAACTCCGCGTAGAACTGCGTCATTTGATCGGCGCTGCGGGTCTTTTTCTCGAACGCGTAGCCAGTGCCTTCGGTGTAAAACTCGGTAGCTGCGGCATCCAGCGCCAACGCCACGTCGGCGCCGACTTTGAAACCCGCGGACTCGATGGCCAGGCTGATCACGTCAAGCGCAGCCTTGGTGCCGGGCACGTCGGGGGCGAAGCCGCCTTCGTCACCGAGGCCGGTCGACAGTCCCTCCTTTTTCAGTGCCGCCTTGAGCGCGTGGTAGACCTCCGCACCCCAGCGCAGCGCCTCGGCGAAGCTCGGCGCCCCGATCGGGGCCACCATGAACTCCTGGATGTCGACGGCGGTGTCGGCGTGCGCGCCGCCGTTGAGGATGTTCATCATCGGTACCGGGAGGATGTGCGCGTTGGGGCCGCCGAGGTAGCGGAACAGCGGCAACTCGGCGGAATCGGCGGCCGCCTTGCTGACCGCCAGGGATACCCCGAGGATCGCGTTGGCGCCCAACCGGGACTTGTCCGGGGTGCCGTCGAGGTCCAGCAGCGCCTGGTCGACCAGCCGCTGATCGTCGGCGTTGAGTCCGATGATGGCCGGAGCGATTTCGTCGAGCACGGCCTGCACAGCCTTCTGCACACCCTTGCCGCCATACCGGTCGCCGCCGTCACGCAGCTCGACGGCCTCATGCTCTCCGGTCGACGCACCGGAGGGCACCGCGGCGCGGGCAAAAGTCCCGTCGATCAGGGCGACCTCGACCTCGACCGTCGGATTTCCGCGCGAATCGAGGATCTCGCGGGCTCCGACCTGCTCGATAATCGGCACTGGGTTTCTCCTTGCGTCGTCAGGGCTACGGACTTCCTCGATTTTCTCAGGGGTTTCCGCGACTGCCACCAGTAGCCTAAAGCCTGGGTCAGAGCGAGTGACCCGCCGCATAGGCGGTAGCCCAGTCGCGCACGGCACGCGCATACACGTCGGAGTTGTTGTAAGCACCCAGCGCAGCCATCCACCCTCGGGGGGCGGCGAGATCCTTTCCCCGCCAACATAAATAGCCCGCAGCTGACAACGCGGCGTCATCGATGTTATCCACGCTGATCACGCCGTCGTTGTTCGCGTCCACGCCGTATTCCCGCCATGTCTCCGGAATGAACTGCATCGGCCCCATGGCCCGCACGGCGTTGGAGTCATCGTCCATACCGCTCGCCTCGCTGTCGATGATGCGCAAGGTGCCATTGGTCCCGTCGAGCACCACACCCCGGATCGGGGGACGGACGTCTCCGTTGGGATACAACGTGGCCCCGTGATAGGTACCGTGATGGCTCTCCACCTGGCCGATACCGGCCAGCGTCGTCCAGGCAACGTGGCAGCCCGGGTTTTCCACCTCCGCGACCCGCGCGGCGTAAGCGTAGGCCTCCAGCGCGGTGACGGGGATTTTCAGCGCCGGGGCATGTGCGACTGCCCAGCCATGCAGCTGATCGGCCGGGCGACCTTTGGCGTGGGTGTCGACCGGCGGCACCGGAGCGCCTGCGGGTGGGGGTACACCCTTCGGAATGTAGGGGCCCAGCTGCCAGGTACAACTCGATGCCAACAGCAGCGCCGCCGCACCTACGACGGCGAACGCCCGCAGCCAACGGACCGGCGACACAACACTCCCCTACACGCGCTTACCCGACCATGGTCCCACGGGAATCGAGTAGGTCAGCCGACCGTCGGCGCGGGCTGTGCCCCAGACCGCAATTGTCCAGCGAAAATGATGCACGCCACACCGCATCCGACCGGGCGGTTTGGACCCTTGCCGGGCGTGTCGAGAGGTTCCAGAGACGGCCGGCTGACCGGCTCGCCGATCTACTCTGGTTCACTGGGCTGATCGCCCTGTCCCCCGCCCGGCGACTGGTCGCGAGCTTCACCGTCGGAGGTGGCGGCCTTGGCCGCCGTGGCCGCCGTGGCCGCCAAATCTTGCGCGGGCTCATCGTCCCGGGCCTCGACGTCCGATTCAGCAACGCCGTCCGGTTGGACGGCCTCGCCCTCCGTCTCGTCGACACCGTCTGCTGTCTCGTCGACAACGTCCTGGGACTCGGCTTCCGGCTCCTCGAACTCCTCTAGCTCGTCTACCTCGTCCGCGTCGGCCAGTTCCTCGACGGCGGGTAGCCAGTACGCGCGCCATTCCTCCCCGGTGATCGCGCCCACCGGAGCGACGTCCAGCTCTGCTGGGACATCGTCTCCACGGCGGTGAGCGGCGATCAACTGCTCGGCCCCCCGTACGTTATCCATGAATTCTAAAACTGCGGTGCGCAAAGCATTTTCAGCATCGACATCAGCTGCCACGGTAATCGACGTAATTTCCGATGGGATCAGGTCCGCCGGCAATCCCGCCCGCGTGACGCGCTGAATCACCTTATGCGCCAACGCCAACGCCGGCTGAGCGGTGGGCACATCGTCCATGACCGAGTTCCGGGCCTTCGCCTGCTTCTCCAGAGCTTTGCGCTCTTGCCATTGAACCAACTGCTCATCGAGCGAAATCGACTCTCCAGCAAGAACTCCCGGAGCCCGATTGCCTAGTTTGCGCAGCAGCGTATCGGCGACATCGTCGATGGTGAACGGATGCTGTGGCGCGTCCTCGGCGATGCGGGCGTGGAATAGCACCTGCAGCAACACGTCGCCGAGTTCCTCTTGCAGCGCATCGGCATCGCCACTGCGGACCGCGTCGAAGACCTCGTAGGTCTCTTCCAACAGGAACCGGCGCAACGAGTCGTGAGTCTGCTCACTTTCCCACGGTCCGGCGGTTCGCAGCTTGTCCATCATCGCGACCGCGTCCACCAGTCGCTCCCCCGGCTGCTGGTCGGGTGCGGAGATCAGCCGCTCGCCGGCAGCCAGTCGCGCCGTGACCGACGGGTGTTCGGGGTCCGAGGACAACAGCACCGGAGCGTCCTCCCCGGTGTGCGCGGGGCGCGCGGCCGGCAGCGTCCAGGGCACCGCGACCGGCATCTCCTCGGTATATTGCACCTCACCGGTGAGCAGCTCGATGGCTTCCACTGGAACCAACGACGGGCGGCGGGGATCGACCAAGACGACAGTCATCCTGTCTGCCCCTCCTCAACCGGCGCTTGCCGAATCCCTTACACCAACCCTGCTCGATTCTCCCCCGTCTAGCGACGAGACCAAATCGGCCACCATTTTCACCAGCTCGACATCACGAATTCGGGGCGCTCCGACGCCACCGGCGCGTGGGATCGGGACCTGCACCGTCGCCGTCGTGGCGCGGTAGCGCGCGCCCGGATACAACCGCGCCAGTCGCACCTGGGCGGAGTCCGGCAGTGTCATCGGCGCCAGCCGCACCGTGGCAGCGGACGCCGCCGACACTTCGGTGACGCCGGCGGCGCGGCAAAGCAGCCGAAGTCGTGCCACGGCCACCAACCGTTGGGCGGTTTCCGGCAGCGTGCCGTAGCGGTCGGTGAGCTCCTCGACCACAGCATCGACTTCGCTGTCGTTGGATGCCGCGGCCAACCGCCGGTAGCCCTCCAGCCGTAGCCGGTCGCTGGGGATGTAGTCCGGCGGCAGGTGCGCATCGACCGGCAGGTCGATCCGCACGTCTTTGGGCTCTTCGACCGTGGTGACGGTCTTCCCGTCCGCCGCGGCACGGTAAGCCTCGACCGCCTCACCCACCAGTCGCACATACAGGTCAAAACCCACCCCGGCGACGTGTCCGGACTGCTCGACGCCCAGCACATTGCCGGCGCCGCGAATCTCCAAATCCTTCATCGCCACGGCCATGCCGGCGCCCAACTCGTTGTTCTGTGCGATCGTCGCCAGCCGGTCGTAGGCGGTCTCGGTCAGCGGCGTGTGTTGCGGATAAAGGAAATAGGCATAACCACGTTCGCGACTACGGCCCACCCGACCACGCAGCTGGTGCAGCTGCGCCAGCCCGAAGGTGTCGGCGCGCTCGACGATCAGGGTGTTGGCGTTGGAGATGTCCAGGCCGGTCTCGACGATCGTGGTGCACACCAGGATGTCGAATTCGCGGTTCCAAAATCCTTCCACGGTGGTTTCCAGCAGATCCTCGGGCATTTGGCCATGCGCGACGGCGACTTTGGCCTCCGGCACCAGTTCTCGCACCCGCGCTGCGGCCTGGTCGATCGAGCTGACCCGGTTGTGCACGTAGAAAGCTTGTCCGTCGCGCAGCAGTTCTCTGCGCAGCGCCGCGGCGACTTGCTTGTCATCTTGCGGCCCGACGTAGGTCAGCACCGGGTAACGCTCTTCCGGCGGGGTCAGGATCGTCGACATCTCGCGAATCCCGGCCAAACTCATTTCCAGCGTGCGCGGAATCGGGGTGGCGCTCATCGTCAGCACGTCGACGTGCGTCCGCAGCGACTTGATGTGCTCCTTGTGCTCGACGCCGAATCGTTGTTCCTCGTCGACAACCACCAGGCCGAGGTCCTTCCACCGCACACCGGTCTGCAACAGCCGATGGGTGCCGATCACGATGTCCACCGAGCCGTCGGCCAGGCCGTCGATCGCGGCGCGGGATTCGCCCGCGTCGGTGAACCGCGACAGGCCTTTGATCGTGACCGGGAAGCCGGCCATCCGTTCGGCGAAGGTCTGCAGATGCTGATCGGCCAGCAGCGTGGTGGGCACCAGGACCGCGACCTGCTTACCGTCCTGAACCGCCTTGAACGCCGCTCGGACCGCGATCTCGGTCTTGCCGTAGCCGACATCACCGCAGATCACCCGGTCCATGGGCACCGGTTTTTCCATATCCGCCTTGACCTCGGTGATCGCGGTGAGCTGGTCCACGGTCTCGGTGAAGCCGAAGGCGTCCTCCATTTCGGCCTGCCATGGGGTATCCGGCCCGAACGCGTGACCCGCGGAGGCCTGCCGCTTGGCGTACAGCGACACCAGCTCGCCGGCGATCTCCCGGACGGCCTTGCGAGCCTTCGTCTTGGTGTTGGTCCAGTCGCTGCCGCCCAGCCGGCTCAGCGCCGGCGCCTGCCCACCGACATACCGGGACAGCTGGTCCAGCGAATCCATTGGCACATAAAGCTTGTCGGTCTCGTTGTGGACGCGTTTGCTTGACGCGTACTCCAGCACCAGATACTCGCGGCGGGCTCCGCCGACGGTGCGCTCCGTCATCTCCACGAATCGTCCGATGCCGTGCTGGTCGTGAACAACCAAGTCGCCCGCGGTCAAAGCCAGCGGGTCGACAGTGTTGCGGCGCTTAGCGGCCAGGCGTTTGCCGTCGGTGCCAGTCACCCGGTTACCGGTCAGATCGGTCTCGGTGATGATCACCAGCGAAGCGCCCGGAAAGACAACGCCGTCGTGCAGCGGCCCCTTCAGCACCCCGACCACGCCGGCCTTGGGTTCCGCTCCGGGCTCCAACATCGTTGCCGGCGTGTCGGATTCGGCCAACTGTTCGACCACGCGGTGCGCGGTCCCGGTCCCGGGCGCGACGACGGCAGCGACCCCGCCAGTCGAGACGTGCGCACGGAGCATCGCGAAGATGTCGTCGATGTCGCGCTGATGACCCCGAGCCGACGGCGCGGCCCGGATGTCCAGCTCGACGGCCGACTCGTCGGAAAGCTGGCTGAGCGTCCACCACGGGTGGCCGGACTGCCGGGTGGCGGCCCGCACCTGGTCGAGTTGGCGGAATCCCGATCCGCCGAGCTGCTCGACGTCGATCGGCGAATCACCGCCCAACGCGGCCACCGACCAGGAGGCCTCGAGAAACTCGCGGCCGGTTTTGATCAGGTCAGCCGCGCGCGTCCGGACCTTTTCCGGGTCGCAGACCAGCACCGGCGTGCCGTCGGCCAGCTGATTGGTCAGCAGGGACAAGTCGTCGGGCCTCAGCACCGGCAGCAGCGCCTCCATGCCGTCGACCGGGATGCCCTCGGCGAGCTTGGCC
>NZ_DATMLH010000120.1:0-10054 GCF_035570115.1 Mycobacterium sp. | reverse complement strand
CGCAGCATCGTGGTCGGTGTGGACCGCTCGGCGAGGTCCTCTTCGGCCTGATCGATGCCGCCGAGCTCAGCCAGCAGCCGCTGCACGACGTGGCGCGCCGACACGTGGCCCTCACCGATCGCGGTGTACATCGCCGACACGTCGGTGTAGTGCAGTTCGCGGGCCACCGCTCCCATGGAGTCGCCATTGACCAAGCGCTGCAACGGAAGTCCGCCGCGGCGCACCTCGCGGGCCATGACCTCCTTGCCGGCCTCCAGCGCCTCCTCGCGACGCTCCTTGGCGAACCACTGCCGGATCTTGGCCTTGGCGCGCGGCGACACCACGAACTGCTGCCAGTCCCGCGACGGCCCCGCGTTGGGCGCCTTGGACGTAAAAACCTCGACGACTTCCCCGTTCTCGAGTTTGCGTTCCAGCGCGACCAGCCGCCCGTTGACCCGCGCGCCGATGCAGCGGTGGCCGACCTCGGTGTGCACCGCGTAGGCGAAGTCCACCGGCGTCGACCCGGTGGGCAGGGTGATGACATCACCCTTGGGGGTGAACACGAAAAGCTCTTGCACCGCAAGGTCGTAACGCAACGACTCCAGGAACTCGCCCGGGTCGGCGGCCTCCCGTTGCCAGTCGAGTAGCTGACGCATCCAGGCCATGTCGTCGATCTCCGCGGCGGCGTGCGGATGCGGAAGTCCATTGCGTCCCTTGGCCTCCTTGTAGCGCCAGTGCGCGGCGATGCCGTATTCGGCGGTGCGGTGCATGTCGCGGCTGCGGATCTGCACTTCCAGCGGCTTGCCCTCCGGCCCGACCACCGTGGTGTGCAGCGACTGGTACACACCGTATCTGGGCTGGGCGATGTAGTCCTTGAACCGCCCGGCCATCGGCTGCCACAGCGAATGCACCACGCCCACAGCGGCGTAACAGTCCCGGATCTCGTCGCACAGGATGCGGACGCCGACCAGATCGTGGATGTCGTCGAAGTCGCGGCCTTTGACAATCATCTTCTGATAGATCGACCAGTAGTGCTTGGGCCGTCCTTCGACCACCGCGTTGATCTTCGACGCGTTGAGGGTCGCGGTGATCTCCGCGCGCACCTTGGCCAGATAGGTGTCGCGCGACGGGGCTCGTCCGGCGACCAACCGCACGATCTCCTCGTACTTCTTGGGATGCAGGATCGCGAACGACAGATCCTCCAGTTCCCATTTGACCGTGGCCATGCCCAGCCGATGTGCAAGCGGTGCAATGACTTCCAGCGTTTCGCGGGCCTTGCGGGCCTGCTTCTCCGGCGGTAGGAAGCGCATCGTGCGCATGTTGTGCAGCCGGTCGGCGACCTTGATCACCAGCACCCGCGGATCGCGCGCCATGGCGGTGATCATCTTGCGGATCGTCTCGCCCTCGGCGGCGCTGCCCAGCACCACCCGGTCCAGCTTGGTCACCCCGTCGACGAGATGGCCGACCTCGTCGCCGAAATCCGTGGACAGTGCGTCCAGCGCGTAACCGGTGTCCTCGACGGTGTCGTGCAGCAGCGCGGCCACCAGCGTGGTGGTGTCCATGCCCAACTCGGCAAGGATGTTCGCCACGGCCAGCGGGTGGGTGATGTAGGGGTCCCCGGAATGGCGCAGCTGGGTGGCGTGCCGTTGCTCGGCGACCTCGTAGGCCCGCTGCAGCAACGACAGGTCAGCCTTTGGATGGATCTCGCGGTGCACCGCCACCAGTGGTTCGAGCACCGGGCTGACCGCGCCGCGCTGGGCGGTCATCCGCCGGGCCAATCGGGCCCGGACCCGACGCGAGGCGCTGCTTGACGTCTTGAGGCTTATCGCGGGTGCGGCCGCCGTCGGCTCGGGGGCCGAAGGTAGGTCGGCGACCTGCAGCGGTTCGGTGGGCGGCTGGACCGCCGTGCCCTTATCGTCCGCCAAGATCGTCACCTCCGCCGTTCAAGGATATCGCTCAATTCTGAGTGCCCCGCCGCTCCGGCACATTTCGGCGCCGGCCTACATGACGCGCAGGCTGTGCACCGGCAGCGGCGCTACCCGATCACGACCGCCCAGCGCCCTCAGCTCTAACACCACCGCGGCCGTCGTCACCAATGCGCCGGCTTGCACGAGCAACTTGTGCGCGGCCGCCACCGTCCCACCGGTGGCCAGCACGTCGTCCACGATGACAACGCTGCGACCGGCTAATTCGATCCCTTCGGCGGGAATCTCCAGGCGGGCGCTGCCATATTCGAGCTGGTACTGCTCGGCGCGCACCGGCGGGGGCAACTTGCCGCCCTTGCGAATGGCCAGCACGCCGGTGCCCAGACGCGCAGCGAGGGCGCCGCCGATCAGGAATCCGCGAGCGTCGATACCGGCGATCAGGTCGGCCCCGGACGCCACGCCGGCCAACGCATCGGTCACCGCCGCCAGCCCGCGGCGGTCGGCGAATAACGGCGTCAAATCCTTGAACTCGACTCCGGCCGTTGGGAAATCTGCGACCTCCCGGGTCAACAATGCAATGAGGTCAGCCACCGAATCGGCGCCCTCAGTCGTCACCGCACCAGGACCCATCGGTCCATGTTCCAGCCGGCGCCCCAGCGGCTGGGGTTACTGCTGACGGCGTACATCTTCTTCGACGCCAACAAGGTCCGCTGCTGGCGATACAGCGGCAATGTCGGCATGTCGTTCCACAGCACCGGCGCGCTCTGAGCCAGCAGCCGCACCAACTCGGCGGGGTCGGCCGACACCGCGAGCGCGCTGATAATCCCATCGATCTGACCGTTGGTGTACCCGGGCAGGTTGTTGCCGTTGCCGGTATGCAAGGCGTAGGCGTCCATCGCCGACGACCCGGTCGAACCGCTGCCGGTCGCGCCGCCGGTACTGGCCAGCAGGACGTCGATCTTCCCGTCACGCAGCGTCTGGGGGCCGGTGGAGTCGGAGGTGACGTCGGAGACGGTGATACCGGCCGGGGCGCAGGCCTTGGCGATTGCACCGACGATGGCGGCCAGCCGCGCGTTGGGCGCCCGATAGCCGATCCGCACGGTCAGCGGCTTCCCGTGCAATGCGGCGCGCGCGGCCTCGGGGTTCGCCTTCAGGAATTGGCCCGCCTCGACGACGTTTTCCGCCCGTCCGATGGTGTCTTCGGCCGCGGTGTGCAGCCGCGCATTGGCGATCGGCGTCCGAGCGTCGCGCGCGATGACATCACGCGGCGTGCACGACGCCAGCCCGCGGCGCGCCGGGACCTCCGAAAGCGGGCCATGCGGCGCGAAGATCAACTGCTCGATGCCGTCCGACGGCGAATCGGTGCGACGGTAGGTGTCCGGGGTGGCCAACGTTCCCGACGATCCGTCCGCGACGTCGACGACGTCGGCGCTCTTGTCGTTGAGGCGATCCTGGATGTCGACCTTCTCCGGCCACACCGTGACCCGCTTGGTCATCGGCTTGGCGCCCCACCAGCGGTCATTCGCGACCAGCACCACCGCCCCGCCGTCCAACACCGATTCGATCTTGTACGGCCCCGACGATGGGAAATGCTTGGCGATGGCGCCCGGGTCGATGCCGGGTTGGAGGTTCCATGTGGTGTTCCACAGCCGCGCGATGCGCCCGATCGCCGGCAGGTCGTTGCGCATCAGCGCCCCGGTGACGTCGATCCCCAACTCGTCGGCGATGACATGCGACGGCATCATCGTGGTCGCTGCGAAGAGCTGGTTGTAGTCGACGATGTTGCGGTCGGGGTCAAACGACACTCGAGCTTTCTTCTGTCCCGGTTGGCAGTCGATGGCGGTGACGTCGACGTAGCCGGCCTGGCTGGCGGCGTCGAAGCCGGGGAACCGACCAGATTGGGCCGCCCACGCCAGGACCAGGTCGTCGCAGGTGACCGGCTTACCGTCGGAATAGACGGCGTTGTCGGCGATCTGGTAGTCGAGCACCAGCGGTGAACCACCGACCATCGATATCGCGCCGAAGTCGCGGTCGGCGACGATCTGACCGTCGGGACCGTGGTAGCCGAATCCGGTGAGTGTGCGCGCGAACGCCTGCGCTCCCGCCGAGGCGGCGCCGGTGACGGTGTTGCTGTTATAGGTGACCAGGGTGCCGTCGACGATGTAGTCGACCTGCCCGGCGGCGCTTCCCGAGCAAGCCGTCAATGTGCCCGGCGCGGCTGCCACCAGCGCGGCCGTCAACAAGCTGGCGGTTCTACGCCAACGCCGGGCAGCCACCGTGGCTACCGCTTGTTTCGTTTGCCGGTCGGACGGTGACGGCCGCCGCCCGGCCGGACCGGACGCGCGCCCGGGGCCGGCTTGCTGGCAGCCGGGCTGGCTGCGGCCGCGACGGCCGCGGTGGCCTGCTCGCCCGGCTCCTGATGCGCCGACTCGGCGCGGGTCTCGTCCTTCTCCGGACCGGGACCGCGGCGCCTGCCCACCCGGCGCGTGTGCGTCCGCACCAACTCGGTGCGTTCACGCAGCGTGACCAGCAGCGGGGTGGCGAAGAAGATCGACGAGTACGTGCCGACGATGATGCCGACCAACTGCACCAACGCCAGGTCCTTCAGCGTGCCCACACCCAAAAGCCACACCGCCACCACCATCAGGGCCAGCACCGGCAGCACCGAAATCAGGCTGGTGTTGATCGATCGCATAAACGTCTGGTTGACCGCGAGGTTGGCCTGCTCGGCGAAGGTACGCCGGGTCGTGTGCTGGAAGCCGTGGGTGTTCTCCTCGACCTTGTCGAACACGATGACGGTGTCGTACAGGGAGAAACCCAGGATCGTCAGCAAGCCGATGACCGTGGCCGGGGTGACTTCGAAGCCCACCAACGAATACACCCCGGCGGTGACGGTCAGGTCGAAACACATGGTCGTCAGCGCGGAGATCGCCATGTAGCGCTCGTAGCGAACGGTGATATAGAGGCTGACCAGCACCAGGAACACCACCAGCGCGATCACCGCCTTCTTGGTGATCTGACCGCCCCAAGTCGAGGACACCGCTGAGTCGGAGATGGCCTGCTTGCTGGGCGTACCGTCGGCGCCCTTGGGCTGGAATCTGTCGAACAAAGCGCTGCGCAGCTTCTCCGTTTTGTCGTTGGACAACGTCTCGGAACGAATCTGCACGGTTGCTCCGGCGCCGTTGCCGACGATCACGACCGATTCGGGGTCGCTGCCCAGCGCTTGCCGGAACACTTGCTCCACCTGGCTCACCTGGGCATCTCCGCGCGGGAACGACATGGTGGTGCCGCCCTTGAAGTCGATGCCAAAGGTGAATCCGCGCAACACGATGCTGAGGATTGCGATCGCGACGATCGTGCCGCTGATCGCGTACCACATCCGGCGCCGGCCGACGACCTCGAATGCGCCGGTGCCGGTGTAGAGGCGCGAAAAGAAGCTGTGGCGGGGCAAGTCGGCGCCGGTGTCGTCCCCGGTTGCACCCACGACGGTGGCGGTGTCGTCGGTGAGTTCGACGGCAGTCGTCTCGTCGGCCATCTCGCTACCCCCGTCCCGTCGAGTACGCCGTGGAAGTTCTGGACGCCACCGCCCTGCGTTCACGCGCGACCTGCTGCACGGCTCCCAGGCCGTTGTATGCCGGCTTGGCGAGCGTCGCCGACTTGGATGCCAGGTACAGCAACGGCCACGTCACCAGGAAGACCACGAACGTGTCGAGGATCGTGGTGAGGCCCAGGGTGAACGCGAATCCCTTCACTTGGCCGATAGCCAGGAAGTACAGCACGGCCGCGGCCAAGAAGGTGACCGCGTTACCCGACAAGATCGTCCTGCGGGCTCGCCCCCACCCGCGGGGAACCGCTGACCGGAACGAACGGCCTTCGCGGATCTCGTCTTTGATGCGTTCGAAGAACACCACGAAGGAGTCGGCCGTCGTCCCGATACCGATGATCAAACCTGCGATACCGGCCAGGTCGAGGGTGTAGTTGATATATCGGCCCAGAAGTACCAGGATCGCGAAAACCATTGCGCCGGAAGCTGCTAGCGATAAGGCCGTCAGGAAACCCAGCACCCGGTAGTACATCAGTGAGTACAGCAGCACCAGCACCAGTCCGATCGCGCCGGCGACCAGGCCCGCCTGTAGCGAGGTCAATCCTAGTGTCGCCGAAACGGTTTGAGCTTCCGACGATTCGAACGACAGCGGCAGCGAGCCGTATTTGAGGACGTTGGCGAGCTGGCGTGCTGTGCTCGCGGTGAATGGCGGGTCGCCGCCGGTGATCTGGGTGCGGCCGCCCGGGATGGCTTCGCGGATCTGCGGCGCACTGACCACCTGCGAGTCCAGGGTGAACGCGGTCTGGGTGCCGATGTGCGCGGCGGTGAAGTCCGCCCACGTGTTGGCCGCCCCGCTTTTGAACTGCACGTCGACGACGTAGCCGCCACTGTGTTGGTCCAGGCCCGAGCTGGCGTTCTCGATCTGGTCACCGCTGATGATCGACGGCGCCAGCAGGAATGCCTCCTTGTGGTCCTTGTCGCAGGTCACCAGGGGCAGGTCGGGGTCGTCGTTGCCGGCCAGAATGTCCTCGCGGTTGCACTGCGTGGCCTCGTATTGCAGCGCCAAAAACTGCACACCCTTGTTGGTGCTCTGACGCCATTCCCGTTGCTTGGCGATGCGCTCGGCCAGATCCTTCCGCGGATCCGATGGCCCGGGCTGCACCGGGGCGGGTGCCGGAGCCGCCGGCGGCGCCGGTGCCGGTGTCGGCGTCGGTGGTGGATCCAGCGGATAAGGCCGCGGCTGCGCCGGCGCCGGCTCACCCGGCAGCGGCAACTCGCCTGGCATGGGCAGGCTCCCCGTGCCCCCGCCGTCGCCTCCGGACGGGAGCTCCGCGGGCCCTCCCGCTCCGGGCCCATTGCCGGGGGCCGGTGCAGTGCCCGGCGCGGGCGCGCCGCCTGGGGCAGCACCGGGCGCGGGGCCGCCGGGTATGGGTCCGCCGGGCTGTCGTCCAAGCGGCAGCCTGGGTCGTGCGTGCTGCCCGGGCAGCCGTTGCGGGTTCCCCGGCAGTGGAGCGGTTTGCGCCGGAAGCGCATTGATCACCGGACGGATGTACAACCGTGCGGTCTGGCCCAGGTTGCGCGCCTCGCTGCTGTCCTTACCAGGCACCGTGATGACGAGGTTGTCTCCGTCGACAATGACTTCAGAACCCGAGACACCCAGACCGTTGACCCGGGCGCTGATGATCGACTGCGCCTGCGACAGCGCCTCCCGTGTCGGCCGTGACCCGTCCGGGGTCCGTGCGGTCAACGTGACCCTGGTGCCACCCTGCAGGTCGATTCCGAGCTTCGCAGCGGCCCGCTTGTCTCCGGTGAGGAACACCAGCAGGTAGGCGCCGATGAGCAGGATCAGGAATATCGTCAGGTAGCGGGCAGGGTGCACCGGCGCCGATGGCGATGCCACGTGTTGACTCTCCTCCGCTCATGCGCGATCCGCCGCTCGCTTTTCGCGCGCCGATCAGTTCGACCGCACCGCAAAGGGTACGTGGCGGGCCGCCAACCCTAGTCCTTGGGCAGTCGCTCCGGGTCGTCGGCTAGATCGTCGGCCTCCTCGGCCTCGGTGTCCAGCACCTCCGGCTCGATGCGGTCCCTGATCGCCAGCTTCATCCAAGTGGTCACGACGCCCGCTGCTATCTCGAGGTCCACCGTGTCGTCGGTGATGCGCTTGATGGTTGCTTGCAACCCGGAGGTGGTGTGCACCCGGTCGCCGACGCGCAGCGACTCGTGCAGGTCGATGGTGGCTTGCATCGCGCGCTTCTGGCGCCGCGACGCGAAGAACATGAATGCGCCCATGACGATGAGCAGCGGGAAAAAGACAACCATTTGGTTCATGACGGCGACGATCTTTCCTGTTGGTCTGTGAGTCGGCTTCGGACCGGATCGGGCCACGAACCGCGTCAGCTACCAGTGTGGCACGGCGTCTTGACGCGCCTGCTCAAGAGTGGGACAACCGCGTCATGACCTTCGAACTCAGCGAGGCGTTGCGCACCACCGGGGCGGTCCGCGAATTCACCGACCAGTCCGTCGACGACGCCGTGCTGGCCCGGGTGCTCGACACCGCCCGGTTCGCGCCCAGTGGTGGCAACGCGCAGGCCTGGCGGCTCGTGGTCGTCAGGGATCCCGAACGGCGCCGCCGCCTTCGGGATTGCTACCTGCGGGGCTCCGCGGACTATCTGGCCCTGCACGCCGCCGGGCTGCGGCCGTGGGCACCGACCAACGACCGCGACGCCGAAGCGCGGGCCCTGAAGACCGAAAGCCCTACAGCGCCAGGCGAATTCGCCGAAAGGTTCGACGAAGCGCCGGTCTTGCTCGCGCTGTTCGCCGACCTATCGCGGCTGGCGGCAGTGGACCGCGACGCGGACCGGTACACCTTCGCCGGCGGCGCCTCGATCTACCCGTTCGCGTGGAGCATTCTGCTGGCCGCCCGCGACGAGGGCCTCGGCGGTGTGATCACCACGATTGCGATTCGGGAAGAGCCGCAGGTGAAGGCCGTGCTCGGCGCCGCCGACCCGCTGGCGCTGGCCGCGGTGATCGCGCTGGGGTATCCGGTGCGGCAGCCGCGCCGGCTACGCCGCCAGCCTGTCAGCTCCTTTGTTACGGTCGATTCGATCGACGGTCCGACATTTGGGAGGTCTGCAGATGAGGAAAATCGTTCGACGTCTAGCAGCAGTCGCCGCGATGGCGCTAATACCGATGGCAGCAGTCGCGGCGATGCCGGCCGTGGGCTCGGCGGATCCGACTAACTGCGACCCGGGCCAGTGGTGGGATCCGACGGCGAATATATGCCGCCCGCTGGGCCAAGGCCCGCAGCCACTGAACTGCGACCCCGGCCAGTATTGGGACCCGACAACCAATGTGTGCCGAGAGTTGGGCCACACAGCCGCAGGCTGATTTCGGGCTCGCGGCGTGCATCGTCGCCGGGCTACGCTGCTGACGTGTCCGCTGTCGAACAGAGTCGCCACCTGGTCACCGAAATCCCCGGTCCGGCATCGCTGGAGCTAACCAGGCGCCGAGCCGCGGCGGTGTCGCACGGCGTCGGAAACACCATGCCGGTGTTCGCGGCCCGCGCCGCCGGCGGGATCGTCGAGGACGTCGACGGCAACCGGTTCATCGACCTGGGTTCGGGCATCGCCGTGACGACCATCGGCAACTCGGCACCGCGGGTCGTCGACGCGGTACGCGCGCAGGTCGCCGACTTCACCCACACCTGCTTCATGGTGACTCCGTACGAGGAGTACATCGCGGTGGCCGAACAGCTCAACCGGCTCACGCCCGGCTCGGGTGAAAAGCGCTCGGTGCTCTTCAATTCCGGCGCCGAGGCGGTGGAGAACGCCGTCAAGATCGCTCGGTCGTACACCCGCAAGCCAGCAGTGGTGGCGTTCGACCACGCCTACCACGGCCGCACCAACATGACCATGGCGCTGACGGCGAAGTCGATGCCGTACAAGAGCGGTTTCGGGCCGTTCGCGCCGGAGATCTACCGGGCGCCGCTGTCGTATCCGTTCCGCGACGGGCTGATCGACAAGGAACTGGCCACCGACGGTGAGCTGGCCGCCCAGCGTGCCATCGACGTCATCGCCAAGCAGGTCGGCGCCGAGAACCTGGCCGCCATCGTCATCGAGCCCATCCAGGGCGAAGGCGGCTTCATCGTCCCAGCCGAGGGATTCCTTCCCGCGCTGCTGGACTGGTGTCGCCAGCAGAACGTCGTCTTCGTCGCCGACGAAGTACAGACCGGTATCGCGCGGACCGGGGCGTGGTTCGCCTGCGAACGCGAGGGCATCGAGCCCGACCTGATCTGCATCGCGAAGGGCATCGCCGGCGGCCTGCCGCTCTCGGCCGTGACGGGCCGCGCCGAAATCATGGACGCCCCGCACACCAGCGGCATTGGCGGCACGTTCGGCGGCAACCCGGTCGCCTGTGCGGCCGCGCTGGCCACCATCGACACCATCGAGGCCGACGGGCTGCTCGAGCGGGCCCGTCAGATCGAACGGCTGATGAAGGACCGGCTGTTCGCGCTGCAAGCCGCCGACGATCGGATTGGCGATGTACGTGGCCGCGGCGCGATGATCGCCGTCGAGTTCGTGAAACCCGACAACGCCGAGCCCGACGC
>NZ_DATMLH010000119.1:0-7506 GCF_035570115.1 Mycobacterium sp. | reverse complement strand
CAGCAGCGCGTCCCGGATCTGTCCGACCGTGGCGGCGTCGAGGTCACCGGCCAGTCGTACGCCGTCGACGCGGGCGCCGATGCGGCTGCCCAGCTGCGTCACGGTAAGCGTGGATGCGGACGGAAATGGGGTCGGAATCGTCATTGCAATGGTCCTTTCACCCGATGTGTAGTCGTGTGACTACACTTGCATGACGACAACTGTAGTCAATCGTCTACGAATCCGTCAAGAGCGGCCGCGCCGGACCGGCAGCCAGCATGCCGCCAGCGGCACGGTGGAGATCACGCCGACGGCCAGCACGCCCGCCGTGTGCTGGTGCTCGGCGGGCATGGTCACCGCCATCAGAAGCATGACGGCGAAGTGAGCAGCGTTGCCGGCGAGGTTGAAGTCGAGGAACAGTCGGTTTGCGCTCGGGTCGCGCGCGGAGCCGAACAGGAAGATCGCCCACACCACGTAGACGGTTGAGAACATGACGGCGACCGCTGGATCATTGAGGCCGCCCGTTCCCCAGTCGAACAGTCTGGCAAGTACCGGCGGCAGCGTGCCGATGCGGTGGGTTGCCGCGACGATCAGGTTGGGGACGAAGAAGGCCAGGTATCCGAGCGCGGTGAGCCGAATCATCGTGGGCAGCCACGCCGCCGCGCGGCGCGTCACGTCGAGCCGACTGCGCGGGCCACGCCTTGGATCACGCGGAGTCGTCCGTTGGTGAGGGCGGCCGTGAGGTTCGCGGCTTTGGCCGCGAAGTCGGTGACGAAGGCGTGCAGCCCGAGCGGGTTGGGGGCCAGGGTCAAAAACGTCTGCATCAGCACGGCCGCCTGATCGGTGTGATCGTTCCAGTGTTCGATAGCGAACCCTGCGCCCGTGATGACGCTGTGCAACTCATCGGAAGTGACCAGATGGCTGTACCCGGGTTGGTCGGCCCAGGGCAGTGGATACTCGAGCTCGCCATGTCCGCCAGAGGTGATGTCCCAGATTGCCATCCGGCCGCCGTCGCGCAGGACGCGGCGTGCTTCGGTGTACAGCCGGGACTTGTCGGCCACATTCATCTGGACGTGTTGGCTGAAGACGACATCGAAAGTGGCGTCATTGAAGGGCAGTTCGGTCACGTCTGCTTGACGGACGGAAATCCGATCGTCCAGCCCGACGAGCCGATTCAGCCAACGGTTGATGTCGCAGTACTCCTCGGTCAGGTCCACGGCAGTCACCTGAGAGCCGCACCGGTCGGCGACGAAGCGGGCGGTGCCGCCGATCCCGCTGCCCGCGTCGAGCACGTCGTCCGCGTCGGCGATTGCGAGCAAATCCACCAATTCGGTTGTGGCATAGCGGCCCATCGTGTGGAAGTCCTCGAGCGGCGCGAGGTCGGCGGGTGCAAGGTGATCGAGGTCTTGTCCGGCGGCGACGAGTGCGCGCTCGATATTGCGTCGCGAGAGTCCGGTCGTGTACTGGTCATGGATCCGGGTGTCAGTCATTTCGGTTTCCTTGCTGCTATGCCGACGCGATGATGTGCTCGGTCGGGCTGACGTGTTCGTTTCGCCAGAAGGTGGATTGGCCCGACAGCCGCGGATGCGCGGGCCGGGGATGCTGCTGCCGTCGCTCGAAGCGGTCCAAACGGTGCATCGGGACCAGCCCGGTCAACAAGAACTGCCAGGTCTGGCGGACGAGATTGCCTGCGCTACGGTGGGCTTCGGGGCCGGTGACGTAACGGCGCGCGATTGTCAGGAAGTCTTCGGGCTCGACACCGGCGACGTCGCGGACCGCAGTCGTGGGTCCGCCTACCGCCCACGTTCCGAGCGGGTACTCCGCCAGGTAGTGGTGCAGGCTGGACTCGAAGAACAGGTCGGCGCCGAGTCGTTTGGCGTTGACGCGCACAGCCCGCATGAACATCCACATGGGGATATCGATGTGGCGGACCTTTCGGCCCAGCGCCTCGCCGACCGTATCAGCGATCTCCGCTCCTGAAAGCAGCGTCGGTCCGGTCGGGCGGTAGGCGCGTCCGTCGTGACGGTGCGGGTCAAGTAGCGCTCCGACCGCGACCCGGGCGATGTCTTCGTTGGAGGGAGGCGCGTTTCGACCCCCGCCGGTCGGTGTCGGCAACACTCCCAGCTGGGCCGCCAAGGGGATCAGCTGCAGGTAATTGTCGGCGAAGTATCCCGGATCGACCGCCACATGTGCGGTGTCCGGCAGTAGCTCGAACAACTTGTCGGTCAGCCAAGCTTGCCGCGTCATCAGCGACGGGTGTTCGGGGCTGGCCAGCCATTGCCCAAGCGCCACAACCGCTTCCACCCTCGATCGCCGCGCAGCCACGGCGAAGGCAACCGCGCTGTCGAGCGCGTGTGGATGGTACGGCGGGTTGAAGTACAGCCGGTCGACTCCGTCCATCGCGGCCTGAATCTGGCGGATGTCAAACATATCGCCGACCACGACTTCGGCGCCGGAGGCCCGCAACCGAGCGCTGCGTTCGTCGTCGCGATGCACCAGAGCCCGAGTCGCGATGCCCTGCTGCAAGAGCTGGCCTGCGACCGCGCTGCCGATCCTGCCGGTGGCGCCCGTTACCAGTACGCGTGAGTGTGCCATTGGATTTCCTTCCCTAGTTGGATAACTCGACTGCTTCGGTGAGCGGCACCGCCGCTTCAAAGGCCGGTGCCGGCCGGGTTCGTGCCGGCAGCAGGACGGCAACGACGACCGCGGCGGTCAGTGCGATACCGCTACAGATCAGCGATCCGACCTGCAGGCCATCCAGGAACGCTTGGTTGACCGCATCGCGGAGGTCACCGACCCGCCCCGCCGGCGATTGTTCGATCACTTGGTGCGCCAGAGCCATTGAGCGCTGCATCGCCGAGCGCACATCGGCCGGTAATCCGGCCAGGGCTGATGCCGAGCCGAGCTGGCCGGAGTAGACAGAAGCGAACACACTGCCCACGATCGCTACGCCCAGCGTGCCGCCGAGTTCGCGAGTGGTGTCGTTGACGGCCGAGCCGACCCCCGCCTTGTCGGCGGAGAGGGATCCCATGATCGCTTCGGTGCCCGGCGCAAAGGTCAGGCCGAGGCCGCCGCCGAGCAGGAGCATCTGCATCGCGATCTGGCCGTACGGCGTCGCCGCGTCGACCGTGGATGCCCAGGCCAGGCCGGCCGCAAAGACCGCCAGCCCACCGGCGACGACGGCGGTGGTGCCGATCCGTTCGACCAGTCGCGGGCCCAGGATGCTGGCCACCGCGATCGAGACGGCCACCGGCAGCAGGCGCACGCCGGCTTCGAACGCGCTGTAGTTCTTGATGAATTGGAAGTACTGGGTGATGACGAAGATGAATCCGAACAACGTCAAGAAGCCTGCGGTCACGGCCAGGCTGCCGCCCGAGAAGCGACGGTTGAAGAAGACAGTCACGTCCAGCATCGGGTGGGCGCTATGCCGCTCCCACAAGGCAAACGCCGTGAGAACGATTGCGGCCACGGCGAAGCCAACCACGACGCGCGTGCTGCCCCACCCCCAACCGGGCGCTTCGATGACGGTGTAAATCAACGTGGTCACTCCGACCGCGGACAGCAGCAGCCCGGGCACATCGACCGGTGGGGCGGCGGGGTCGCGAGAGGTCGGAACAAACAGGATTCCACCCGCAATGGCGACGATCGCGGTCGGAACGTTGACTAGGAAGATCGAACCCCAGCTGAAGTGTTCGAGCAGCCAGCCGCCGCTGATCGGCCCGACGGCCACTCCGACGCCAACCATGGCCGCCCACAGCCCGATTGCCTTAGCGCGCGGAATCGGGTCGGTGAAAATGTTGGTGATCAGGCCCAGCGTGGTCGGGAAGATCACGGCCGCGCCGACGCCCATGGCCGCACGCGCGGCGATCAGTGCGTCCGCCGAACTCGCCTGCGCCGCAATGGCGGAGGTGATCGCGAACAGTGCGAGTCCCCACGACAACCAGCCCCGCCTGCCGAAACGGTCACTGAGGCTGCCGACCGAGAGCAGCAGGCCCGACATGACGAGGGTGTACGCGTCCACGATCCACTGCAATTGCGCGGTGTCGGCGCCAAGGTCGCGCGACAGCGTGGGCAGGGCGACGTTGACGATCGTGGCGTCGACGCTGATGACGAAGACGCTCAGACAGATGACGGCAAGCGCGGCGACGGGGTGATCGCTGAACAGTGGACGAGATCGCATGGACAGGACTGTAAACGTGATAGACAATAAAATCAAGTGACAGCTTGAAAAACATGTCTGATCTGTTAGGGTAGTGACATGTCCGCCCGCAAGAGCTACAACCAGAACTGCCCGATCGCCAAAAGCCTCGACATCCTGGGTGAGCGGTGGACGTTGCTGATCTTGCGCGAGCTGCTCGGGGGGCCGCGCCGCTACAGCGACTTGCGCGCCGAACTGCCGGGTATCGCGACTAACTTGCTCGCCGAACGCCTCAAAGAGCTGCAGGACGCCGGGCTCGTCGACCGCGCCGAGTTGCCACCCCCGATCGCGCGGACTCTCTACAGCCTCAGCGACGCCGGCTGGCAGCGGGTTCCGTCAATCCTGCAGAGCATCGCCTGGCTGGGGCTGGACCGGTTGGATCCGCTTGAGGCCGGCCCGGTCGCGCCGTTGACCGGGTTTCTCGCCGGATTCGTGATTCCCTTAGACCCGCTCAAAACTACGGGTTTGGCTGGGGTATATCGCGTCGAGATCGACGGCCGCCGTTTCGAGTTCGCGATGGACCAGGGTCGTATGGCGGCCGCTCACGGCCAACCGGACGTCATCGTCACCGCCAGCGCGGCAGATCTCGCGACCGCGCGATTGGGCTCCACCGACGCCAAGCGCAAGACGGCGCTGCGCCACGTCACCTTTGAGGGCGAGCGCGACGCCGTCGAAGCCCTGCGCGCGGCGTTCTCGCTGTAGGCGCGGGCATGCGCACCGCGCGTTCCGGCGATGGCCCCACCGGCCACTAGACTGGCCCGGTGGAGTCAGCATCGCCCCGTCCCGTGCTGGTCGTCGATTTCGGCGCGCAATACGCGCAATTGATCGCCCGCAGGGTGCGTGAGGCCCGGGTGTACTCCGAAGTGATTCCGCACACCGCATCGATCGACGAGATCAAGGCCCGCGACCCGCAGGCGGTGGTGCTCTCCGGTGGCCCGGCCAGTGTGTACGCCGAGGGCGCGCCACAACTGGATCCAGCGTTGTTCGACCTGGGCGTGCCGGTGTTCGGTATCTGCTACGGATTTCAGGCGATGGCGCAGGCGCTCGGCGGCGCCGTCGCGCGCACCGGTACCAGCGAGTACGGCCGAACTGAATTGAAAGTCGTTGGCGGTGAACTGCATTCGGATCTGCCCGAGACGCAGCCGGTATGGATGAGTCACGGCGACGCTGTCATCTCGGCGCCGGACGGGTTCGAGCTGGTGGCCACCAGCGCGGGTTCCCCGGTGGCCGGCTTCGAGAATCGGTCCCGTCGATTGGCCGGTGTGCAGTATCACCCCGAGGTCATGCACACCCCGCATGGACAGCAGGTGCTCACCCGGTTCCTGCACGACTTCGCCGGTATCGCCGCGGACTGGACACCGGCCGGTATCGCCAGTGCACTGGTTGAGCAGGTGCGCGACCAGGTTGGCGACGGCCACGCGATCTGCGGACTGTCCGGCGGGGTGGATTCCGCCGTGGCCGCCGCGCTCGTACAACGTGCCATTGGGGACCGGCTGACTTGTGTGTTCGTCGACCACGGGCTGCTGCGCGCCGGCGAACGCGCGCAGGTGCAGCGTGACTTCGTCGCGGCGACCGGTGCCAACCTGGTGACCGTCGACGCGGAGGCGACGTTCCTCGAGGCGCTCTCCGGGGTGACCAATCCCGAGGGCAAGCGCAAGATCATCGGGCGGCAGTTCATCCGCGCCTTTGAAGGCGCTGTTCGGGATGTATTGGGAGACAAAGATGTCGAGTTTCTGGTACAGGGCACGCTGTATCCCGATGTGGTCGAGTCCGGCGGCGGAACCGGTGCGGCAAACATCAAGAGCCACCACAATGTCGGCGGCTTGCCTGGCGACCTGAAGTTCGCACTCGTCGAGCCGTTGCGGCTGCTGTTCAAAGACGAGGTGCGCGCGGTCGGGCGGGAGTTGGGTCTGCCGGAAGAAATTGTTGCGCGCCAGCCCTTTCCGGGCCCGGGTTTGGCGATCCGGATTGTCGGCGAGGTCACCGCGGCGCGGCTCGACACGCTGCGGCGTGCGGACTCGATCGCGCGCGAGGAGCTGACGGCGGCGGGCCTGGATCACCAGATCTGGCAGTGCCCGGTGGTGCTGCTGGCCGACATCCGTTCGGTCGGTGTGCAAGGTGACGGCCGGACGTACGGGCATCCGATCGTGTTGCGACCGGTGTCCAGCGAGGACGCCATGACCGCCGACTGGACGCGGGTGCCTTACGAAGTGCTGGAACGGATTTCGACCAGGATCACCAACGAGGTGGCCGAGGTCAACCGCGTGGTGCTCGATGTCACCAGCAAGCCGCCCGGCACCATCGAGTGGGAATAGCGATGGCTGCCGCTGTCGACCCATCGGTTCCGCCCAGCGGTATTGGCTGCGCCGAGTGTGATGCCACCGGTGGTTGGTGGGTGCACCTGCGGCGGTGTGCGGCCTGCGGCCACATCGGCTGCTGCGACGATTCGCTGTCCCGGCACGCAACACAGCACTGGCGAGAGACTGGACACCCGATCATCCGATCGTTCGAACCGGGCGAGGACTGGTTCTGGGACTACCAGACCAATGACTACTACGAAGGTCCCGAACTTGCCGCACCGGAATGCCATCCCGAGGACCAGGCGGTGCCGGGTCCTCGCGATCGGGTGCCGCGCAACTGGGCCGACCTGCTCGGTCAGCAACGCGGGTAGTTACCTCGACGAATCGACCTGGTCGGAGGAGTAGGCGATGACAGGCTTCGACTCGCCGTAGACGTCGAGGGTGTGGATGAAGCGGTGCAGTCCCATCACCCCGGCACAAGTGAACCCGAGCTCGACGATCTGTGCGGCACTGAAGTGCTCCCCTAGCCGCTTGTAGAACTCGTCGTCCATCGCGTGATGATCAGCGGAGAGCAGGTCAATGAACTCGACGGCCATCTGCTCCTGGGGCGTCAGCGCGCCGTGGCCTGGGGCGAGCAGGCAGGCGACATCCTCGTCGGTGATCGAGTCATGCTTGCGCGATTGGCTGCAGGGCTCGCACTCGCCCAGCTGGGCGCTGCGGATACGCAACAGCTCCAGTATCCGGCCGCCGAGCAGGGTGCCGGCACCGAGGTGGGTCCTGGCCATGTTGACCTGTTCGAGCTGCGCGCTGCGATACGCGAAGATCTGCAGCGGAACCGGGGTCGCATAGAGCCCGGCCGCGACGCCGGCCTCTACGATTTCGCGGGAGTGTGAGCTGAGCTCTTGCATCGGGATTGGCGCAATACGCGGCATCGAATCAGGCTAACTTTCTTTAGCGTCACCGAAAAGACCGGCGTTGGGAGAACTCGATGTCCAGACTTGCCGGAAAGGTTGCGATCGTCACCGGGGG
>NZ_DATMLH010000118.1:0-74269 GCF_035570115.1 Mycobacterium sp. | reverse complement strand
GGCCACGGTATATGGGCCCGTCGCGAGGTCGAGCCGGCCTGCCAGATCGCTGACCTTCCTCCCATCGATCTGATCGTCTTGTCGCACTACCACGGCGACCATTTCGACGACGTCGCCGCAAGGGAACTCGACAAGAACCTGCCCATCGTCTCGACGGCTGACGCGGTGGGCAAGCTCAACGCCCTGGGCTTCAACAAGGGCTTCTCCCTCGACACCTGGGAATCCCTCGAGGTCCACAAAGGGGACGCGACCCTGACCGTGACCGCCATGCCGGGCAAGCACGCCACCGAGGAGGCCGTCAACGAGCTGCTGATGCCTGTCAACGGGCACCTGCTCGACTTCAGCCGCGACGGCGACCATCTCTATCGGCTCTACATCACCGGCGACACCATGCTCATCGACAGCCTCGAGGACATTCCGCGGCGCTATCCCAACATCGACCTCGGACTGATCCACACCGGCGGCACCACATTCCTGGTCACTGTCGTCACGATGACCGGCGAACAAGGTGTGAAGGCCGTCGAGATCACCAAGCCGCACACCGCAATTCCGATCCACTACAACGACTTCTCGGTGTTCCTGTCGGGCCTCGACGACTTCAAGAAGGCCGCCGCGGCCTCGAACACGACGACGAAGTTCGTCTACCTCGCCCACGGCGAGACCTACACATTCAAACCCGGCGCGTGACCACGACCGAACTCCCACGAGTCCATCCCTTCACTAAACGCGAGGCGGGCGGCTTGGGAAAGGTCTTGTCCTGGTACTGGCAGTCCTACGAAAACGCGACGACTGCCTAAGGGCCGGAGTCCGGCGAACAATCATCGCAATACCACGACGAACGGAGAACCATGAACTCGATCGCGTCCGGCACCGTGCTGATCACCGGGCCGACCGGCGGCCTGGGAAAGGCTGCGACGCTGGCGATCGCCAACCGCCCAGCGCCGCAGCGCCCCGACCTGCTGCTGGTCGGGAGAGCCGGCAAGGCGCTCAGCGAGGTGACCGCCGCTGCCCGCGCGGCAGGAGCGAGCGTGCAGGAGATCGGCTGCGATCTGGCCCGACTCGCGGACGTGCGGAACGCGGGGCAGCAGGTCAAGCAGCTGCTCGACGCCGGCGCGGTGCATCCGCTGCGGGGGTTGGTGGCCAACGCCGGCGTCTCGGTAGTCGACACCCACAACGCCTCCGCGGACGGATACGAACTCACCTTCGCGGTGAACCACCTTGCGCACGCGCAGCTCATCGGCGATCTGCTGGACTCACTTGTCGCGCCCGCCCGTGTGGTGCTGCTGGGTTCGAACACCTACCACCAGAACATCTTCCGTCGCATACTGCGAGTCGCGCCGGCGGATTGGCGCGACCCGATCGAACTTGCTCAGCCCACCCCGCCTGACCTGCCGGCGACGGCCGAGCTCTCCGGGATCGCCTATTCCAACTCGAAACTCGCGATCCTCTATTACGGGCACGAATTGCAACGTCGCGCACCGAAGGGGATCAACGTCACGGTGTTCGAGCCGGGATTCATGCCGGGCACCGGACTGAGCAGGGGCCACGGCCCGGGCCTACAACGAATCGGGCGCCTCATCGAGCGGATTCCCGGCGTCTCCTCGCCGACCCACTCCGGCCCGATGCTCGCGTCGATCGTCCTCGACGACCGGTGGGCGCAGCTGCGCGACGGCGCCTTCGTCGTCAAAGACGAAGAGCGCGAAGTGAAGCCGTTCGCAACGGATCCGGCTCGTGAGTCACGGCTGTGGGACGCCACGGCCGAACTACTCAAGTCCGCCACTTAAGACTGCAGCTGCCGGACGATCGCCTTCTTGTCGACCTTGCCGACCGCGGTTGTCGGCAACGAGGTCATCCCGGTCAGCACATCCGGCCGAGCATGCTTGGCGACTCCACGTTGATCGAGATAGTCGTTCAACTCCATCAGAGTCATCGGGTTGCCCGCGAAAACAACTGCCGCGCAGATCTTTTCGCCTAGATAAGGATCCGGCAGCGCTACCGCCGCGGCAGACGAGATCGCCGGGTGCGCGCGCAGGTGTTCTTCGAGGTCACCCGCGGCAACGGTCTCGCCGCCGCGGTGGATGACGTCTTTCACCCGGCCGGTGACCTCCAGGTAGCCGTCTGCGTGTTGGCGGACCAGGTCGCCGCTGCGGTAGAAGCCGTCCGGGTCAAAGCAGCGCGCGTTGTCGCTCTCGGCGCGAAAGTACCCGTTGAACGTGTAGGGACCCCGCACCAGCAATTCCCCCTCGGCGCCCGGCGTCACCGGCCCGCCGGCGTCGTCAACGATGCGCAGTTCGTCGTCGGCAGACAGCGGCCGGCCCTGAGTTCGGTCGACCACTTCCGGCGGATCGCCGGGTCGGGTGTAGCACAACAGCCCTTCGGCCATGCCGAACACCTGCTGCAGGCCCGGCGTCAGTGTCTCGCGAATCCGCCGGGCGTCAGCGGCCTCCAGCTTTGCACCACCGACTTGCAACAGCCGCAACGATGTTGGCGTCACCGGCTCCCAGTCGGTGGCCTGCGCCCACAGGTTAGCCAGCACCGGGACCAGTGCGGTGACGGTGACGCCGTGGCGCGCGATGGCGTCGAACGCCGACTCCGGGCTGGGGTCGGCGGTGAACACCGTGGCAGCGCCGACCGTCATGGCGCCGAGCAGACCGGGGCAGGCCAACGGGAAGTTGTGGGCGGCCGGCAACGCCACCAGGTAGACGTCGTCACCGGTCAGCCCGCAGACCTCGGCGCTCGCGGTGGCGTTGTAGACATAGTCGTCATGGGTACGGGGGATGAGCTTGGGTGTGCCGGTGGTACCGCCGGAGACCAGCAGCAGTGCCGGTGACGCGGGATCGGCGTTGCTCGCTGCGGGCCGCTGGCCCCGGTGTGCGCACAGCTGCGACCATGAAACGAAAGCTCCGGGGTCGCCGTCGACAATGACATGGCGCAGCGCTGGATGATCCTGCTGTAAGCGCTGCGCCATCGGGCGATAGTCGAATCCGCCTGCGGTATCGGGGATTAACAGTGCCTTGGCCTCGCTGACGGCGGCGAAGTGCGCCAACTCGGCGGCGCGGTGGCCGGGCAGGCACATCACCGGGATCGCGCCGGCGCGCAGCAACCCGAACAGGGCCACCGCGAACTCGCAGCCGTTCGGCAGTTGCAACAGCACCCGATCCCCGCGGGCGATCCCCAGCACGGCCAGCCCGGCCGCCGCATGATCGGCGCGTTCGTCGAGCTCGGCGTAGCTCAGGCGCTGTGGTTGGTGAGGCGCTTGGCCGGCGTCGAGCAATGCGGCGCGGTCCGGCCATCGTCGCGCTGCTTCGGACAGAATCGAGTTGACGGTCCGGCCGGTCCAGTAGCCGGCCGCACGGTAGTTCGCGGCGCGGTCTGGCGGAAACGGCACAAAGCCTGCCAGATCAGCTGATGGCATCCCATTCCCTCCGCGACGGGGCGAGTGGGACGGAGACGTCCGTCCCAGCCGACCGCGTCGGTTGTTTACAGGCTAAAGAGCCCGCTGAGAAGGTCGGGCAGCGCCGTCGCAGTAGCTGAACGCATCGAAGATGTTGCCTTGCTGCAGAGCGGTCGCGATCTCTTGCAGCGTGCTCCCGGTCTCGGTAACGCCAGTGGTCGGATCGGTCACCGATCCCCCGAACAGCCCGAACACATAAGATGTCCCCAAGATTGGTTTCGACGTTGCTCAGCGCGGTGCTGAGCTGGTCGCCGTAGCCACCGAACTCGGCGCCGATCGCCATCGAGAGATCGGAATTCGCGGTCGTGGCGTCACTTTCCAGGGTCGTCAAGTTGTCTTCCGGCGCGGCAAGGACCTGCGACCAGTCCGCTTCGCCGGCGGTCAGCTGCACTAGCCGATGCTGGACGTTCGGCAGGCTGGGGGTCCCCGGGTTCACGGCGATCAGGCTGGCGCCTATCAAGGCGACACCGGCGACGAAGATCTGGTTCATGCGGCTGGCCGACGGCGACGGACCGGCCCCGCGGTCGAGGCCAGTCGGATCGGGACGAAGGGCTAGTTGCACGGCATCTCCTCTACTGACCGTCAAGGGGACGTCTGTTTGACAGAATCAGGCGGGACGGCCGCTACCTGAGATTTACCTGAGACACAATAGGGTTGCCTAACCTTACTTATTTTCGGCGCAGTTGCTTGACCAGGGATTTTTCTCCGCGAGGTACTGGTGTAGCGATGACCCGCCGGGGCGGTAGCGTCGGAGGGACCCCAGATATTTAAGTGGCCACGAATTTAGGCTAGCCTCCACTAACTAGTAGGAGGGTTGGTGTGGTGACTGATGGGGTTGGGGCTTCCGTCGCTGGCAGCCCAGGTGCCATCCGCGCGGCGGTCGCCGAACTGCTCGGCGTCGGCGCCGATACGGTCGACCCCGGCTGCAACCTCGTCAGCCAGGGTCTCGATTCGATTCGGATGATGGCGCTTGCGGGTCGATGGCGTCGCGAGGGTGTCGACGTCGACTTCGCCGCGCTGGCCGCCGCACCGACGATTGAGGCGTGGTCGCTGCTGGTGTCCGAAGGTCAGGTTGACGCTGCGAAACCGGTCAATGCGGCGACCGCGGCAGCCGGCACACCGGAGGACGCGTTTCCACTCGCTCCGATGCAGCATGCAATGTGGGTAGGGCGCCACGACAATCAACCGCTCGGCGGTGTGGCGGGGCATCTCTATGTCGAATTCGACGGCGAGGGAATCGATCCCGAGCCCCTGCGCCAGGCAGCCACTAAATTGGCAACGCGTCATCCGATGTTGCGGGTGCGGTTCTTGTCCGACGGGACCCAGCGGATCGATCCGGCTGAGGAAAGCGCGAGCTTCCCGGTCACCGTGCACGACCTGCGCGGCTACGCCGACGATGTCGTCAAGCAGCGGCTCACCGGGCTTCGGGAAGCCAAGTCACATCAGCAGCTCGACGGACAGGTGTTGGAGCTGACGCTCTGCCTGCTGCCCGGCGGAAGCTCGCGCCTGCATGTCGACCTGGACATGCAAGCCGGCGACGCGATGAGCTATCGCACCCTGATGGCCGACTTGGTGGCGCTCTACCAGGGTCGGCAGCTGCCCGAATTGGGCTACACCTACCGGGAATACCGCCAGGAGATAGTGCGGCGTGAATCCGGGCCGCAGCCCGCCCGCGACGCCGACCGGGACTGGTGGGCACAGCGCATTCCCGAACTCCCGGACCCGCCGAGGCTGCCGTCGTCGAGTCGAAAACACCTCTCCCGCAACAGCACTCGACGCTGGCAGTGGTTAGATCCCCGGACCCGGGATGCGTTGTTCGCGAACGCCCGGTCCCGCGGTGTCACTCCCGCGATGCTATTCGCAGCGGCGTTTGCGCACACTCTGGCATGCTGGTCGAGCACCTCGCGGTTTTTGCTGAACGTGCCGCTATTCGGCCGCGAGGCCCTGCACCCCGACGTGCACAGCCTGGTCGGCGACTTCACCTCGTCGCTGCAGGTCGACATCGACCTGACCGGCACCACCACCGCGGCGGCGCGGGCCCAAGTGGTGCAAGACGCGATGCGGACCGCGGCAGCGCACTCGAGTTATCCCGGCCTGTCAGTGCTGCGCGACCTCGCCCGCTACCGCGGCACCCAGGTACTGGCGCCGGTGGTGTTCACCAGTGCGCTGGGTTTGGGGGAGTTGTTCAGCGCTGACGTCACCGACACGTTTGGTACACCTAGCTGGATCATCTCGCAGGGCCCGCAGGTCTCGCTTGACGCACAAGTCACCGAATTCGACGGTGGCGTCCTGGTGAACTGGGACGTGCGGGAGGACGTCTTCCCGGCCGGTGTCATCGATGCCATGTTCGCTCACCACATCGACGAATTGTGGCGGCTGGCCTGTGCTGACGACTGGGACGCGCCGGACTCGGCGGCACTGCCGGCAGACCAGCGCGCGGTGCGTGATGCCGTCAACAGCCGCAGCACTGCCCCCAGCGGAGAGGCCTTGCACGACGGCTTCTTCCGCCGCGCTGAACAGCAGCCTGACGCGCCGGCGGTGTTCGCGAGTTCCGGTGACCTCACCTACGCGCAGCTGCGCGACCAAGCCTTGACGTTGGCTGCAGCGTTGCGTGCGAAGGGGGTTCGCGCCGGCGACACGGTCGCGGTGATGGGCCCCAAAACCGCCGAGCAGATCCCGGCCCTGCTGGGGATCCTGGCCGCGGGTGGTGTCTATCTGCCGATCGCTGTCGACCAGCCCCGCGACCGCGCGGAACGCATCCTGCACACCGGTCAGGTGAGTCTGGCCCTGGTCTGTGGCGGGCAGCGGCTCTCGCTACCGGTGCCCGGGCTGACAATTGCTGACGTGCTCCGCAACGCGCCCGTCGACGTTGAGATCCCGGCCGCGACAATCGATCCCGACGACCTCGCCTACGTGTTGTTCACGTCGGGCTCAACCGGCGAGCCCAAGGGTGTCGAGGTCGCGCATGACGCCGCGATGAACACCGTCGAATTCATCGGCCGGCACTTTGAGATCGGCGCCGCGGATCGCTGCTTGGCCTTGTCGACGCTGGAAGGCGACATCTCGGTGATGGATGTCTTCGTCACCTTGCGGACCGGTGGGGCGATCGTGGTGGTCGACGAGGCGCAGCGCCGCAATCCCGACACCTGGGCCCGGCTCATCGACGCCCACAAAGTTACTGTGCTGCATTTCATGCCGGGTTGGCTGGAGATGTTGGCCGAGGTCGGTGCGGGACGGCTGTCGTCGGTACGGGCAGTTCCCACCGGCGGTGATTGGGTGCGGCCCGAGGTGGCTCGGCGCCTGCGGGCCGATGCACCCAAGCTGCGTTTCGCCGGTCTGGGCGGTGCGACCGAAACCGCCGTGCACAACACCATTTTCGAGATGGATCAGTCAGGCGAGCTGCCGGCGGATTGGACCGCGTTGCCATATGGCACACCGCTTCCCAATAACGCCTGCCGGGTGGTCAACGACATGGGCGGTGATTGCCCCGACTGGGTGGTCGGCGAGCTGTGGGTCTCGGGACGCGGCATTGCGCGCGGCTACCGGGGACGTCCGGATCTCACCGCCGAGCGTTTCGTCGTGCACGATGGCCGGACCTGGTATCGCACCGGCGATCTGGCCCGGTACTGGCCGGACGGCACGCTGGAGTTCGCCGGACGCGCCGACCACCGTGTGAAAATCAGCGGGTACCGCGTCGAGCTCGGCGAGGTTGAAGCCGCGCTGCGGCAAGTACCCGGTGTGGCGATAGCTGTCGCGGCCGTGGTGTCGACGCCAGGCGGCGCCGACATTTTGGCCGCGGCGATCCGCGCTGACGACCCTCAGCTGACCGCCGAAGGCGTGCGGGAAGCCATGACCGAACTCGTTCCCGCGCACATGATCCCGCGTCACGTGTCACTGCGGGAGCACATCCCATTCACCCTCGGCGGCAAGATCGACCGACCGGCCGTCGGGGACCAGCTGGCTGCCTCCGTCACCGGTCTGGCCAGGCCCGGCCACCGGGCGCCATCGACACCGCTGCAATGCGCTCTTGCCGCGATCGTGGGCGACGTGCTCGGCGTGGAGGCGGTCGGGGCTGACGATGACTTCTTCGGCCTCGGCGGCGATTCGGTGCTGGCGACACAGGCCGTCGGTCGTATCCGGGCGTGGCTGGACGCGCCCGAGGTGATGGTCGCCGACATCTTCGCCGCCCGAACCATTACTGAACTTGCTGGCTTGCTCAGCCGTCGGGAACGCGGCCCTGGACGGCTCGATCAGGTTGCCGAACTATATCTGGAGGTTATCCACATGGAGGCTGACCACGTGATATCGGCGATCGCTGAAACCGAAACGGTGCAATGACTTTCAATAATCTGATAACAGTGTCGCCGACATTCGCACCCTGGATCAAACTGGTGCCGGGGCGCGACGGCACACAGTGCACCGGCGCCACCGTGGTGTTTCCGCACGCCGGGGCAGCCGCCGCGAGCTACCGCACGCTAGCGACCGCGCTGGCCGCGGGCGGCGACACCTACATCCTGCAGTATCCGCAGCGCGCAGAACGGCTCCGCGAACCCGCCCCGGAAACGGTCCACGACCTAGCCCTCGGCTTGTTCGAGGCCGGGGCCTGGAGTCGGGTAGCGCCACTGCGGCTTTTCGGGCATAGCATGGGCGCGGTCGTTGCCTTCGAGTTCGCCAGGATCGCCGAATCCCGCGACACCGCGGTGCAACGGCTCTGGGTGTCGGCCGGTCCGGCGCCGTGCGCCGTTGCCGGCATGCCGGAGTTGCCCACCAGCGACGACGGGCTGCTCGCCGATATCGCCGACCTGGGCGGCACAGATCCCGACCTGCTTGCCGACCACGAGTTCGCCGAGCTGATCACCACCGCGGTGCGGGCGGACTACCGAGCGATCAATCGGTACGAGTGTGCTCGCGGTATCCGCATTCGCGCCGACATTTGCGTCCTCGGCGCGCGCGACGACCACCGCGTCGACGCCGCTGCTTTGCGGCTCTGGGAAGAGCACACCGCCGGCGCGTTCGACCTGTCGCTGTACGACGGCGGACACTTCTACCTCAATGAGCACCTCGACGCCGTCGCCGCGCGGGTGAATGCCGATGTCTGACGACCGATTCACCGCCGCCGCCGAGCCGGTGGTGATCGTCGGCATGGCCGTGGAGGCGCCCGGGGGCATCGACACCGCCGAGGGTTACTGGGAACTGCTGTCCCACGGCCGCGAGGCGTTGGGTCCGTTTCCCACCGACCGTGGTTGGCGGGTTCGCGAGTTGCTGGCAGGGTCACGGCGCAGCGGTTTCAAGGAAATCCATGACTGTGGTGGATTTCTGACCGGTGCGACGACGTTCGACCCGGAGTTCTTCGGCATTTCGCCGCGTGAGGCAGTCGCGATGGACCCTCAGCAACGCGTCGCGCTTCGGGTGTCGTGGCGCGCACTGGAAAACAGCGGCATCAATCCCGACGACCTGGCCGGGCACGACGTGGGCTGCTTTGTCGGCGCCTCCGCCACCGGGTACGGGCCTGCGATGGCCGAGTTTTCCCGGCACAGTGGTCATCTGCTCGCAGGCACCGCGCTGAGCGTGATATCGGGGCGGATCGCCTACACACTAGGGTTGACCGGCCCGGCACTCACTGTGGACTCCTCGTGCGCGTCCGCGCTGGCGGCCTTTCACGTCGCCGTGCGCTCGCTGCAGAACGGCGACTGCGACTTGGCGTTGGCCGGCGGAGTCAACGTGCTGGGCTCGCCCGGGTTCTTCGTCGAATTCTCCAAACAACATGCGCTCTCCGACGACGGGCACTGCCGCCCTTATAGCGCACAGGCCAGCGGAACGGTCTGGGCCGAGGGAGCCGCGATGTTTGTGCTGCAACGCAAATCGTCGGCGCTGCGCGCTGGCCGGCACGTTGTGGCGGAGGTCCGCGCCAGCGCGGTCAACCAGGACGGCCGCAGCGCCGGGCTCAGCGCACCCAGCGGCGACGCGCAAATCCGGCTGTTCCGGCGCGCCATGACCCAGGCCGCGATCCGGCCTGAAGAGGTCGGGATGGTCGAGGGGCATGGCACGGGCACCAGGTTGGGCGACCGCACCGAACTGCAGTCGCTGGCACGAACTTATGGCGACACAGAACCCGGTGGCGGGGCTCTGTTGGGCTCGGTGAAATCCAACATCGGTCATGCGTTGGCGGCCGGCGGCGCACTCGGACTGGTCAAGGTTCTGGTTGCCGCCGAGCACGGTGCCGTACCGCCCACCTTGCACACAGCGGAGGCAAGTCATGAGATTGACTGGGAAAACCAGGGTTTGCGGCTCGCGCGGTCCCTGACACCATGGCCTGCGGTCGGCGGGCAACGGGTCGCGGCGACGTCGGCCTTCGGCATCGCCGGCACCAATGCGCACGTGATCGTCTCCCTGCCCGAGGCGGCGTGATGCCCGCGCAGCCGCTGCCCGATGGCCGTGTGCCGGTGCTGCTCTCGGCGCATGACGAAACCCTGATCGGTCAGGACGCCCGGGCGATCCTGGATTTTCTCGACCAGGCCGGCGAGGACGGCGATCCGGCGGCGGGTGTCGCGTCCACTCTTCTGCGTCTACGACGGGTACGCCGACACCGTGCGGTCGCGCGGGCCGCGGACCGCGCCGAACTAGTGGCCGGTCTGTCAGCGCTGGCCTGCGGCGAAGAGCACCCGCTGGTCACTCGGTCCTCGAAAAGCGCTGGCCTGCATGTCGCGTTCGTGTTCCCCGGCCAAGGCAACCAGTGGCCATCGATGGGTGCAGACGCTTACCAGCGACTTCCGGCGTACCGGGCAGAGGCCGACCGATGCGCCCAGGCGTTCGTCGATGCCGGGCTGCCCTCACCGCTGCCCTACCTCACGGGAGAGTCAGCGCAGAACTGGTCGCGCACCCAGATTCAGGGGGCGCAGTTCATCCATGCGTCGAGTTTGGCCGAGCAGTGGCGATTTCACGGAGTGTGTCCCGATATGTCCATTGGGCACAGCCTTGGTGAGGTTGCGGCGGCGTATGTGGCCGGCGCGATCACGCTGTCCGATGCGGTCGCCCTGGTCGGCGCGCGCGCCGCGGTCGTCGGGCGTTTGACGGGTCGATATGCCATGGCTGTGCTCGGTGTCGGCGTCGACGAGGCGGAGTCCGCGATCGGCCAAACACCCGGCTGGCTGGAAGTTTCGGCGGTCAACGGGCCGTCGTCCACGGTGGTGTCCGGTGATCACGACGCAGTGGTCGCCGCGACTCGACTGGCTCAGCAACAGGGTAGGTTCGCCCACCAGCTGTCCGTCGACTACCCGGGCCACACCAGCGCGCTACGACCGTTACGCACCGACCTGGCCGAGCTGCTACCCAAGTCTAGATTCCAGGACGGGCCGGTGAAATTCGTCGGCTCGACTTTCGGCGCCCAGGTCGGCAGCGACGTCGACTTCTGCCAATACTGGTATGAAAGTCTCTGTAGTACGGTGCGTTTCGACCAGGCCGTGGTCGCCGCTCAGAAGGACGGGGCCGACACGTTCGTCGAATTGTCCGCGCACCCTTCGTTGTTGTATCCACTTGCCGAACTGGTCGACGAAGAGTCGGCGGTAATCGTCGGGTCGGGGCATCGCGACGAGTCCATCACCGGGGTGCTGTCGGCCAGCGTCGCCACCGTCGCGGCCGCCGATCCCGGCTACCGCTGGGCCGATGCGATTCCTGGGGGCATCCGACCGGTGCTTCGAGGGTTCCCGAACGCACCGATGCGCGCGGTGCACCTGTGGGCTGCACCGCAACCCGTCGCCGACAATGCGCCCGACCCGGCCACTGCCCTGACCGTCGCCGCCGAGGATTGGCAACCATCGCGCTTACCGGCCATGGCGAGCCAGACGCGCTACACCATCGCACTCGCCGGCGATACCGCCGGGACGCTGGCGCGGCGGTTGGCCGATGCTGTTGTGGCACATCGCGGCTGCGACATTGTGCTCCCGAAAGAGGCGGAGATCGTCGCGGTGATCACCCCGGCGCTCGATCAGCGTGACGTGACGGCGGCCATCGAACAGATTGCCGGTCGGCCCGGCGTGGGACTGCCGGACTATGCCGCGATCATCGGCCCACGATGCCGAGCCGTCTGGCTGCTCACCGTCGGTGGCGAACGGGTTCAACCCGACGACGCCGAGGTTAAGCCTGCGCAGGCAGCGCTGGCCGCGATGCACCGCAGCGTTGGCTTCGAGTTCCCGGACCAGGCTTTCGGCAACCTGGACTTGCCGTCGCGCGATGTCGATGCCCCGGTTGCGGCGGCTGTCGTCGACGTGCTGCTCGGTGACGCCACCGTGGCGGCATTGCGCGCCGACGGGATCGACAGCTCGCCTCGCCGCTACATCCGGACATTCCGCGAGCGCCGCGACGTGTCCAGGCGACCGCTCGATGCAGCCGCGTTGGAGAATGTGGTGATCACCGGCGGTAGCGGTGCCATCGGCCTGCGGTATGCGCGGCGGTGCGTCGAAAGCGGGGCGCGCAGGGTGATCCTGTTGAGCCGCAACGGCTTGGACCCGGTGGTGCTGGGGCGGCTGGCGGAAAGCTGTAGCGCCGAGGTGCACGCTCCAACGTGCGATATCACTGATCGTGCCGAGTTGTCGGCCGTCGCCGCCGAGTATGCCGGTTCCGGCGCGTCGTTGCTGATCCATGCCGCGGGTATCGCGACGACTCGTCAGCACGCCGAGCTGACCGGTGCGGACATGGCGGCAGTCTGTGCGGCAAAGGTCGCGGGGCTGGCGATGATGGCCGATGTCTGGCCGTTGCGGGCGGAATGCCGAATCCTGGCCTGCTCGTCGGTCTTCGGGGTGTGGGGCGGTCACGGCCACGCCGCTTACGCGGCATCCAACCGGCTGCTCGACGTCTTGGCCGCGCAGTTGCGTGTCGAGGGGCTGGACTGCTGGGCGATTCGATGGGGATTGTGGCAGGACGCCGGCGTCGTCGAGGCCGGCGAGATCAGCCGCACCCAGCGCTCCGGTCTGATCGCGATGGAAGCCAACGCGGCGCTGGACGCCAGCCTGGGCCGGCACGGCGAAGATCCGCTGATCTTCGCTGCCGACTTCGACCGACTTCGGGTGTTTTTCCAGAGCCAGGGAACACCAATGCCATTCACCGCTGCGCTCAACGGCGACACCGCAGCCGGTGGTGACCACCTGAGCGCAAAGCCGCTCGCCGACGTTGTGCGCAGCGAGCTGGCCGCGACATTGCACATGGGTGACTCGCTGTCGGTTGACTCGAGCGCGTCGCTTGTGGATCTCGGCTTGGATTCGCTGTTGGCGCTCGATCTGCGCAGGCGACTGCGCCGGGCTGTGGGGCACTCGGCTCCGGTGGCGCAGATGCTTGGCGGCATCACCGTCAGTGAACTGATCGACGCGTTGGGCCTCGGCGCCGCCAGCGGGTCAGCGGTGCCGCGAACTCCAGAAAGGTTGGACTTCACGCGTGACTGACATCACGGGCTCCGACACGCTTGACGAACAGCGGCTGGAGTTGTTGCGGCGCAGGATCGCTGAGCGCGGCCTGGCCCGCCCCGCCACAACGACGGACTCGGCCTCGGATGTGGCAGGCCCGCAACGTCCGGCGATGTCGGATGGCCAGCGCCGAATGTGGTTCGTGCAGTCAGTCGACCCCGACAGCGCGCTGCTCAACATCTGTGTCTCGTATCGCCTGACCGGCAGTATCGAGATTGCCCGGTTGCGGCAGGCGGTGGGAGCCGTCGCGTTGCGGCACCCGGTGTTGCGTACCACCTACCGGACCGACAACGACGGCGATCCGCATCCGGTGACCCGTGACGATCTGCGACCTGGTTGGGCGGAGCACGATCTGTCGGGGCTCGCCGAGCAGCCCCGCCGGCTGAGGCTAGAAGTGCTGGCGCAGCGCCAGTTTCGGCAGCCGTTCGATTTGACGAAGGATTCGCCGCTGCGGGTCACCGCGGTGCGGCTGGGTGCCGACCAGGTGATGTTACTGCTCACCGCACACCATATTGCCTGGGATGACGGGTCCTGGGCACCGTTCTTCACCGATCTGACTCGCGCTTACACCGATCCCGCCAACACCGCGACCGCGCCGGCATCGGTGGCCCAGGCCTGCGACGCCGGAAATCTTAATGAAGACCTGGCCTATTGGCGCTCGCTGATTACCGATCTGCCGGAACCGCTTGAGCTTCCGGGCCGTAACGGTTCGGTGGTGCCGAGTACGTGGCGCGCGCAGCGCGCGATCACCCGGTTGCCGGCGGGTACCGTCGACCGCGCCGCCGCCCTCGCCAGGGAGACCGGGGCGACCCCGTACATGGTGTTGATGGCCGCGTTCGCCGCTCTGGTTCACCGCTACACCCACTCGACCGATTTCCTGGTCGCGGCCCCAGTACTGAATCGCGGCGCCGGTACCGAGAACGCGATCGGGTACTACGGCAATACCGTGGTGATGCGTATGCGGCCGCAGCCACGGCAGACATTCCGGCAACTCCTGAGCGAAACCCGCGACAGCGCAGTGGGCGCCCTGGCCCACTCGCGCGTCGACCTGGAATGGCTGGTGCGCGCCTCCAACCCCGACCGCAGACACGGCGCCGAGCGGATGACCCGGGTCAGCTTCGGACTGCGCGAGCACGACGGCGGCGGCTTCTGCCCGCCCGAAGTGCGATGCGAGCGCGCCGACTTGCGCGGTCACTTCAGCCAGTTGCCGCTGAGCCTGATGATCGAACTGGCTGACGCGGACGGCGGGGCACTGGTCGAAGCCGAGTACCTGGTCGAGGTGCTGGATCGCGGGCTGGTCGAGCAGCTGCTGCGGCACTATGCGGTGCTGCTGGACAACGCGCTGGCCCACCCCGATCTCACGCTGTCGGCATGCGGGCTGATGAGCGAGGCTGACGCCGAGTGGCTGCGCCGGGTGTCGTCTGGCGAAGACTTCGACAGTCCGGCTGCCACCTTGCCCGCGTTGGTCGCTCAGCGTGCGGCGCTGTCACCGGATGCTGTTGCCGTGGTGTACGACGGCCGCCAGTACAGCTATCGCGAGATCGACGAACAAGCAAATCGATTGGCGCACTGGCTGATCAAGCAAGGCATCGGCACCGAGGATCGCGTCGCGGTGCTGCTCGACAAGTCACCCGAGCTGGTCATCACGGCATTGGGCATTCTCAAGGCCGGAGCCGTCTACCTGCCGGTCGACCCGACCTATCCCGACGACCGGCTGGCATTCATCCTCGACGACGCAGCGGCCACATTGGTGCTGCGCGAACCGGTCGCCGGTTTGGCAGACTACCCGGCCTGCCTGCCCGAGTTGGTACGACCGCTGTGCCCCGACAACACCGCCTACCTGATCTACACCTCGGGTTCGACCGGTCTGCCCAAAGGCGTTCCGGTTCCGCACGCACCGATCGCCGAGTACTTCGTCTGGTTCGGCGACGAATATCGGGTCGACGAAACCGACCGGCTGCTGCAGGTGGCGTCGCCGAGCTTCGACGTGTCGATCGGTGAGATCTTTGGGACGTTGATTTGTGGTGCACGGCTGGTTATTCCGCGGCCAGACGGGCTGCGCGACATCGGATACCTGACCGAGCTATTGCGCCGCGAAAGTATTACCTCGATGCATTTCGTCCCGTCACTGCTGGGACTGTTCCTGTCGCTCCCGGGTGTCAACCAGTGGCGCACGCTGCGCCGGGTGCCCATTGGCGGCGAGCCATTGCCGGGGGAGATCGCCGACAAGTTCCACGCCACCTTCGATGCGCTGCTCTACAACTTCTACGGGCCGACCGAAACCGTGGTCAACGCCACCAGCTACCACGTTGAAGGCGCTCAGGGCACCCGGGTAGTGCCGATCGGCCGGCCCAAGATCAACACCCAGGTGTATCTGCTCGACGATGCGCTGCAGCCGGTTCCGGTGGGCGTCATCGGCGAAATCTACATCGGCGGAACACATGTCGCGCGCGGTTATCACCGCAGACCGGGCCTGACCGCCGAACGCTTCATCGCCGACCCATTCACCCGTGGCGGCCGGCTGTACCGATCTGGTGACCTGGCGCGGCGCAACGCGGACGGCGATATCGAGTTCGTCGGCCGCGCCGACGAGCAGGTGAAGATCCGGGGTTTCCGCATCGAGTTGGGCGAGGTCGGCGCCGCCATCTCGGTTGACCCCAGCGTCGGGCAGGCGGTCGTGGTGGCCACTGAACTGCCCGCCCTGCCGCATCTGGGCAAGTGTCTGGTGGGCTACCTGACTCCAGCCGACGGCGGCGCCCCCGACACGGTCGATCTCGAACGGATCCGCGCCAGGGTGGCGGCCGCGCTACCGGATTACATGACCCCGGCGGCCTACGTGGTGCTCGACGAGATCCCCATCACCGCGCACGGCAAGATCGACCGTGCGGCATTGCCCGAACCGCAGATCGTGGCTGCCAGCGAATACCGCGAACCCGCCACCGTGACCGAACGAAGGATCGCCGCGCTGTTTTCCGAGCAGCTCGGCCACGGCCGAGTGGGTGTCGACGACTCGTTCTTCGACCTGGGCGGGCATTCGCTGGTGGCCACCAAGCTCGTCACCGCCATCCGATCGGAATGCGGTGTCGAAGTTGGCATCCGGGACATCTTCGAGTTAGCCACGGTTGGCCGGCTCGCCGAGCGGGTCGACCAGTTGCGCAGTGGCCAGGTCACGCGATCGCGGCCCAAGCTGATCGCGACCTCCCACGACGAACCGCTGCGGCTGTCGGCTTCCCAACTGCGCACCTGGTTCGCATACCGGGTCGAGGGGCCCAGCCCCGTCAACAACATTCCCTTCGCGGCGAGGCTGACCGGACCGTGGGACGTCGAGGCACTGATCGCCGCCGTCGGTGACATCGTCGCCCGGCACGAAATCCTGCGCACCACTTATCTCGAAATCGACGGCGTCCCTTACCAGGTGCTCGCCCCGGTCAGCGACATCCCGGTCCGCCGTGCCACCGGCGACGGTGATGAATGGCTGCAATCTCAGCTGGATATCGAACGGCGGCATTGCTTTGAGCTGGACCACGAATTGCCATTTCGGGTCGCGCTGCTGCGTACCGCGAAGGCAACCCAAGACCAGGTGTTGTCGCTGGTGGTGCACCATATCGCGGCCGACCACTGGTCGGCCGGAGTGCTTTTCACCGATTTGATGACCGCCTACCGTGCACGCCGGGCCGGCGAGGCACCCTCGTGGGCGCCGCTGCGTGTGCAGTACGCGGACTATGCGGCGTGGCAGGGCGCACTGCTTTCAGACTCGTCCGGTCAGGAATCGCCGGTTGCCAGTGCGCAGCGCGACTATTGGATTCGGCAGCTGGAAGGGCTGCCGGAGGACACCGGGTTGCGGCCCGACTTTCCCCGGCCGCCAGTACCCAGCGGTGACGGGGAGGCGGTCGAATTCCGGGTCGGCGCCGCTACCCGCGCCAAGCTCGCCGAGCGGTGCCGCGAGCTGGGCATCACCGAGTTCATGCTGTTGCAGGCCGCCGTCGCGGTGGTGCTGCACAAGGCCGGCGGGGGCAGAGACATCCCGCTGGGCACGCCTGTCGCGGGCCGCACCGAAGCCGAATTAGACCAACTGGTCGGGTTTTTCGTGAACATCTTGGTGCTGCGCAACGACTTGCGCGGCAACCCGACGCTACGTGAGGTGTGCAATCGGGCCCGGGAAACGGCGCTGGCCGCCTACACACACCAAGACCTGCCGTTCGACCGCGTCGTCGACAGCGTCAGCCCGGTGCGTTCGCTGGCACGCAACCCGCTGTTCCAGGTTGTCGTGCACGTCCGCGACCATCTGCCCGCCACCCGGGTGATCGATCCGGCGCCACAAGGCGCGGGCGGTCAGGACACGGTGTGCACCACTTTGGACCCTCCCTTCGACATGGCGCACGCCGATCTGAGCGTCAACTTCTTCGGCACCGATGGTTCGGGGGACACCGGCTACGACGGCCAAATCATCTTCCGGACCGAGTTGTACCGCAGGTCGACGATCGAGCGGTTGGCCGGGTGGCTGGGTCAGGTCGTCAACGAGTTCGCCGACAACCTCGATCAGACCTTGCGTGACGTTGGCCTGATCGATGCCGAGGAGCAACACCGGATCCTGGACTCCTGGAGTCGTGGCGATCAGCCACCCCCCGGCCGGGCACGCACCATTCCGGAATTGCTGGAGCCCAGCCGGCAGTGGGGACCCGACCGGGTCGCAGTGCGTTGCGGCAGCGACGAAATCGATTACCCTTCGCTACACCGGCGTTCGGACAACCTGGCGGCGCTGCTCGCCGACCGCGGAGTGGGGCCGGGCTCGCTGGTCGGGCTGTCAACCCGACGCAGCATCGATCTGGTGGTGGCGTTGGTGGCCATCATGAAGGCGGGCGGTGCGTACTTCCCGATCGATCCCGGCTACCCCTCGGCCCGTAAGCAATTCATGCTCGACGACGCCGATCCGGGTGTCGTGGTGGCAACGGTCGAGGCGATCGACACGATGCCGCACGCCCCCGGAGTTCAACTTCTTTCGCTGGATGACCCGGACACCCTTGCGGCGGTGGAGAACTCGGGTGTTCTAGATCCGCAGACATTGCCGCCGCCGCATCCCGATGACCCGATGTTCCTGGTATTCACCTCGGGGTCCACCGGGAAGCCGAAGGGGACAGTCGGCACCCATCGGTCGATGGCGGCGCGGCTCGATTGGCAGCTGCGGCGTTACCCGCCCAAAGCCCCTGACATTCGGCTGGCGCAGGCCTCGATCACGTTCCTCGAGGGCGGTATGGAGTTGCTCGCCGGGCTGGCGGCGGGCGCAACCATGATCCTGGCCGACGATGCCGAGCACCGTAACCCCGAGGCACTGGGGGCGCTGATGCAACGTCACGCGGTCGCGCAGGTGACCGCGGTGCCCAGCTTGGTCTCCGCGCTGGTCGACAGCAGCCCCGGCGCGCTGCGTGCGCTGTCCCGGCTGGTTTGCGGCGGCGAACCGGTCAGCACGTCGCTGTTACAGCGGCTGATGACGGTGTGTGGCGACGGTGGGGGGGAAGGCCCCGACCTGCTGAACAATATCGGCTCAACCGAGACCTCCGGCGCGGTGGCACGAGGGCGGCTGGACTTGCCGATCCCGTTGGTTGGTAAGCCCTTACCGGGAGCGGACACGTATCTGCTCGATGACGGCTTGCGGCCGGTGCCGATCGGCGTGGTGGGCGAACTCTACTACGCCGGCGACCAATTGGCCCGGGGGTACTGGAAGCGACCCGGCTTGACCGCGTCAAGGTTTGTGCCCAATCCGTATGCCACCGAGCCCGGTACGCGGTTGTATCGCAGTGGCGACCTGGCCCGCTGGACCGAGGATGGCCAACTGGAGTTCGTCGGACGTGCCGACCACCAGGTCAAGGTGCGCGGCTTCCGAGTCGAGCTGGCCGAAGTCGAGGCCGCGCTGGCGGCGGCCGAGGGTGTCGGCGCAGCCGCGGCCCGCACCTGGGAAGTCCAGGGCAGCAGCACGCTGGCCGGATATGTGGTGCCGCATCAGCCGATCGCCGACGAGGCGCAGAAGGCGGCATTCGCGGGATCGGTGCGGGCAACGGTTGCTGCAACGCTGCCCGGATATATGGTGCCGTCGTCGCTGACCGTGCTCGATGCGCTGCCCAAAACCGACTCGGGCAAACTGAACCGGCCCGGGCTGCCGCCGCCGACGGTCAGCACCAGCGGCGAGACCGAGCCACCGCGCACCGACACCGAACGTGCGCTGGCCGCGGTGTTCGCCGAGCTACTGTCCACCGCGAAAGTCGGCCGCTTCGACGACTTCTTCACCCTCGGGGGTGACAGCATTCTGTCGGTGCAGTTGGCCGCGCGAGCACGGACCGCCGGCCTTGCGGTCAACCCGCGCATGGTGTTTGAGAACCCGACCGTACAGCAGTTGGCCGCTGCGCTAGATGCGTTGGACGACGACGGTGCTCTGATCGAGGGTGCCCTCGAGCCGACCGACGCCAGCTTCGAGCCGATGAGCACCTCCGGTCTGTCACCTGCCGATCTGGCTGCGGTGACTCGGCTTTGGGCAACGTCGCGCGATGGTGCGACATGACGGCCACCGGAACCGAAACCGACTCTCGTCCCGACATCGCACCCGATATCGAAGACGTCATGGCGCTGAGCCCCCTGCAAGAGGGCTTGTATTCGCTCACTGTGCTTTCTGCGCTGGCTGATTCTGTCGCAGACGATCCGTACGTGATCGGGATGGCCGCGGACATCTCCGGTGCGCTGGACGCCGACCTGCTCCGCGACTGTGCGGCAAAGATGTTGACGCGACACCCGAACCTGCGGGCCAGCTTCTTCAGCCAGGGGATTCCGCGGCCGGTGCAGATCGTGCCGTCACGTGTCGAGCTGCCGTGGAGACGCGTGGCCGCCGCACCCGAAGACGTCGAGACACTGGAGGCCGCGGAACGTCGACGGCCGTTTGATTTCGAACGCGCGGCGGCGATTCGCTTTCTCCTGATTGAATTGCCCGGCGCGCGATGGCGTTTGGTGATCACCGCCCACCACATCGTGATTGACGGGTGGTCGTTGCCGGTGTTCGTCAACGAGATGATGATCTTGTATCGGGCCGGTGGCGATCTCGAAGCGCTACCGGGGGCGCCGCGGCCATACCGCGATTACATCGGGTGGCTGGCGAACCGCGATCAAGCTGCAAGTCAGCAGATCTGGCGTCAACACCTGGCAGACCTGCCGGGTCCGACGCTGCTGTCGGCCGCCCTGGGCGGTACACCGTCAGGCTCCACCGGTCTTCCGCGGCGCACTGAACTGCGCATAGACCCCCAGGCCACCGCGGAGCTGGTCGACGGGGCCCGTGCGCGGGGTGTCACGGTCAACACGCTGCTGCAGATGGCCTGGGCGCTGGTGGTGTCGCGGTTAGCCGACCGCGACGACGTGGTGTTCGGGGTAACCGTGTCCGGCAGGCCGGCCGAGTTGGCCGGCGTCGAAACCATGATCGGGTTGTTCATCAACACCGTGCCGCTGCGAGTGCGGCTCGACGCGGCAGTCGCGGTCGGTGAGCAATGCCGATCCCTGCAGCGCGATGCGGCGATGCTGCGTGACCACGGCTACCTCGCACACGCGCAGCTGCGAGCACTGGGCGGTGTCGGCGAGATGTTCGACACCTTGCTGGTTTACGAGAATTTCCCGCTGGGCGGAATGGCAGCAGACGGCGAATTAAGTGGTGCCGGCGTGACATTCCGGCCCGCCGCGTTGGAGAGCCTGACGCATTTTCCGGTGGTGATCGCCGCCCATATGGCCGGCAGTGAACTAGTTGTGCAGGTGGAAGCGATCGACGGCGCACTGGGCGTGACGACCGCAGCGACACTGGGGCGCCGCGTGACTGCCACTGCCCAGCGGCTGCTGCAGAGCTGGGAGCGCCCGCTGGATGAGGTCAGCGTGCTGCTCGACGGCGAAGCTGCGCCCCTGCGGGGGGTTGCCTCAGCGACACCGCCTGTGCCGCTGAGCATTCACGGGCGGTTTGCCGCGATCGCGGAGCGGATGCCCGACAATCTCGCGGTCAGCTGGGCCGGTGGCACGCTGAGCTACCGCGAGCTGGATGCGTCGGCTGACAGATTGGCAAGCATGCTCGTCGGTATGCTGCCCCATCACCGAACCGGTGCCGAAAGCCCGGTCGCAATAAAGCTTTTGCGCGGTCCGCAGTACATCGTCGCGGTGCTCGCGGTGCTCAAGGCCGGTGCCGTTTGTGTTCCGCTGGAGCCCGGGATGCCCCCGGAGCGGGTGGATTCGATTCTGCGCCAATGCGGCGCGACAATCGTCGTTGACGAGCAGTTCCTCGACCAGTTCCGCAACGCATCGGTTGACTCGGACGGCGACTACCGCCCCGCCAACGTCCAGCCCGAGCAGGCCGCCTATGTCGTCTTCACATCCGGGACGACAGGAGAGCCCAAGGGTGTCATCGGTACTCACGCCGCGATCGGCGCATACGCCGACGATCATCTGGACCAGGTGCTGCGGCCCGCGGCCTCAAGGCTAGGTCGCCCGGTGCGCATCGCGCACGCTTGGTCGTTCGCATTCGACGCCGCCTGGCAGCCGTTGGTTGCGCTGCTCGACGGTCACGCAGTGCACGTCGTCGACGAGCACACCCAGACCGACGCCGAGGCGCTGGTTCGGGTTATCGCTGAGCACCGCGTCGACATGATCGACACCACCCCGTCGATGTTCGCCCAACTGACGGCATTTGGCTTGCTGAGCAAGGTTCCGCTGGCGGTACTGGCGCTGGGTGGCGAAGCGGTCGGTAGCGCGGCGTGGACGCTCATCCGCACCGAGTGCGCGCGTGCGTCGATGACGGCCTTCAACTGCTATGGGCCAACCGAGACCACGGTCGAGGCGGTGGTGGCCGCGATCGCCGAGCACGACGAACCATCGATCGGGCGACCGACCGGGCGCACCTGCGGCTACGTGCTGGATTCCGGATTGCGGCCGGTGCCATGCGGCGCAATAGGCGAGCTGTATCTGGCGGGCGCCCAGTTGACCCGGGGCTATTTGGGACGCCCCGCGGAGACCAGCCAGCGCTTCCTCGCCAATCCGTTCTCTGCGGCTCAACGGATGTATCGCACCGGCGACCTGGTGCGCCGCCAACCCGACGGCTCACTGCAGTACATCGGGCGCGCGGATTCCCAGGTGAAGATCCGTGGCCACCGCGTCGAACCCGGCGAGGTCGCCGCCGTGATCGAATCCCATCCGGGCATCCGGCGTGCGGGTGTGTTGGTCAGCGAACGGCAGGGCGTTGCGCGGCTGACCGCCTACGTGGCGGCAACCGATCCGGCGAGTATGCAGCCGTCCACCGCTGAGCTGCGCCTCATGTTGAACTCCCGGTTGCCGCGATACATGATCCCGCAGCGCATCGTCATCGTCGACGAAATCCCATTGACCCCCAACGGCAAACTGGATGAAAACGCCTTGGCCGCTGCGGATTCGGCTGCGGCGCCGAGTGGCGGTGAGTCCGAACCGGCGACGCCCACGGAATCGGCGTTCGCCGAGTTGCTCGCCGAGATGCTCAAGATTCCGCGCGTCGATGTCGATGCCGATCTGCTCGAGTTGGGGCTGGACAGTATCGCGGCGCTCTCGGTGGTGCAGGCCGCTCGCCGGCGCGGTATCGCGCTGCGCGCCCGATTGGTGTTGGAGTGCGGCAATATCCGGGAACTGGCGGCCGCGGTCGACTTTGAAACTGCCGGGTTCACACCCGATGTGAGGGCCGAGAGCGGCCCGATACCCCTGCTGGCCAATGCGCGTTGGCTCTACGAGTACGGCCAGCCCCGCAGGCTGGCCCAGGCCGAAGCGATCCGACTGCCGGAAGGCGTGACGGGGGAGCATCTCCGGACGGCGCTGGCGGCCATCGTCGACGGCCACGAGGTACTGCGCACCCGGTTGGACCGCGCCAGCATGACCCTGCTTCCGCACGCCGACGGCGACTTTCTCACCGAGGTCTCGGTGTCCGACGACCTGCAGGCCGCCGTCGGCGTGTCCACCGAGCGGGCGATAGACAGCCTCGACCCGGAACGCGGACGGCTGCTGGCGGCGGTGTGGTTGCGCCCGCCGCATGGTCAAAGCGTGCTGGTCCTGGCCGCTCACGTGTTGGCGATGGACCCGGTCTCGTGGCAGCTTGTTCTCGGCGAACTCGACGCCGCCCTGCATGCGCTCCTCGCCGGAAAGTTGCCAGCGCCGATTCGCGAGCACACCAGCTACCGACGTTGGACCCAGGCGCTGATCAGCCGTGCGGAATCCCTCGACAGCGAACTGTTTTGGGCATCGCAGCTCGCCGGCGACGATCCTGATCTGGGGGCGCGACGACTGAACCCGGACAGTGACCGCGCCGGCGATCTGCTGGTCCGAACGACCGTGCTCGATCCGGGCACAACCAGCCGGCTGCTGAAGTCGGGTGTGCCGATGCTCGAGCTGCTGATTGCCGCGTCAGCGCGGATGGTCACGCGGTGGCGCCAGCGCCGCGGTCAGCCGACCCCGCCACCGCTGCTCGCACTGGAGACCCATGGGCGCGCCGATACGCTGTTCGACGGCAATAGAGCACCCGACGGCGAACTCATCGACACCACCGAGACAGTCGGTCTGTTGAGCGCGATCTATCCCTGGCGTGTCGACACCGAGGACCCGCGGCAAGTGGCGCAACGATTGTCGGCAATTCCGGGGGACGGAATCGACTATGGGCTGCTTCGCCATCTGCGGCCCGACACCGCGGGTCGACTGGGCGCCTTGCCCGAACCGCAGCTGCTGCTCAATTACCTGGGCCGCGCTGATGTCGGTAATGCCAGCGGGCTCTGGCTCGATCGCGGCCTGCTGTCCGGGGTGTCGCCGGTACCCGAACCCGAGCTAGCGGTGCGCTACGAGCTGAGCATAGTGGCCACCGTGTTGGGAACCAGTGATCACCAGATCCTGGTGACGCAGTGGCGGGGGTTGCCTGACATTTTGGTCGAGTCGGATATTGCCGCGTTGCAAGCGCTTTGGACGCAAGTGCTCGAGGAGATGGTGACGTGACCACACTTGCGGTGCTTGGCGCCGGGGTCAAGGCGGTGGCCGTCGCCGCGAAGGCTTGCGTGCTCGGCCAGATGGGTGTCCACACACCCGAGGTGGTAGCCGTCGAGCGGATCGGGGTTGGCGCCAACTGGCAGTCCAGCGGGGGCTGGACCGACGGCGCGCAGCGGCTGGGGACGAGCCCGGAAAAGGACGTCGGCTTCCCGTACCGCTCGTCGCTGGTGCCTCGCCGCAACGCCGAACTCGACGAGCGGATGACGCGCTACAGCTGGCAGTCGTATTTGATCGCCACCGGTCAGTTCGCACCATGGATCGACCGCGGTCGACCGGCGCCCACCCACCGGCGGTGGAGCCAGTACCTGCGCTGGGTCGCCGAGCAGATCGACATGACAGTGGTTTACGGCGACGTCGAGCAGCTCGCCGTCGACGGTGACCGCTGGGCGCTACACACCAACGAAACCACCGTGCACGCAGACGGTTTGATGATCACCGGCCCTGGCCAAGCCGAACGTTCTTTGCTGCCCGGCAATCCGCGGGTGCTCTCGATCGCGCAGTTCTGGCATCGCGCCGGCCAGCACGAGCGGATCAGCGCTGAACGCGTCGCGGTCATCGGGGGCGGCGAGACCGCCGCGGCGATGCTCAACGAGCTTTTCCGACACCGGGTTTCGACCATCACCGTGATCTCGCCGCAGGTGACGCTGTTCACCCGCGGCGAGAGCTTCTTTGAGAACACGCTGTTCTCCGACCCCACCGACTGGACGGCGCTGACGCTGGACGAACGTCGGGATGCGATCGCCCGCACCGACCGTGGGGTGTTCTCTGCCAACGTGCAGGACGCCTTACTGGCCGACGACCGCATCCGTCATCTGCGCGGACGGGTTGCTCATGCAGTGGGTCGCGACGAGCAGATCCGGTTGACGCTGTCGACCAACCGGGGCAGCGAAAACCTGGAAACGGTGCACGGATTCGACTTGGTCATCGACGGATCCGGTGCCGACCCGCTGTGGTTCACCACGCTGTTCAGCCAGGACGCACTCGACCTGCTCGAGCTGGGGTTGGGTGGCCCGCTGAGCGGGGATCGCCTGCAGGAGGCCATCGGGCACGACCTCGCCGTCACCGATGTTGCCCCCAAGCTGTTCTTGCCCAACCTCGCCGGCCTCAACCAGGGTCCCGGATTCCCCAACCTCAGCTGTCTGGGACTGCTGTCCGACCGGGTGCTAGGCGCCGAACTGGGCCCCCGTACCGACCCCTCGACCAGGAGAGACGATGAGCACCAATCCCTTCGATGACGAAGCCGGCACCTTTTTGGTGGTGGTCAACGACGAAGACCAACACAGCCTGTGGCCGGCGTACGCCGATGTTCCGGCGGGCTGGCGGAAGGTCTTCGGTGAAGCCAGTCGTGCGGAGTGCCTGGCCTATGTCGAGGAGCACTGGACCGACATCCGGCCCAAAAGCCTCCGCGAGGCGATGGACCGCTAATGGCACGCGGATTCCAGGGGGCGATGCTGCGGGGCTTCGGCGCTCGCGACCACACCGCAACCGTCATCGAAACCGTCCGGATCGCACCGCATTTCATCCGAATATGGATGCAATCACCGACCTTGTTCGACGATGTGCAGGCCGAACCCGCGGCGTGGCTGCGGTTCTGGTTTCCCGACCCCGACGGGTCGAGCGCTGAGTTCCAGCGCGCATACACGATCTCCGAAGCCGACGTCTCCGCCGGCCGCTTCGCGATCGACGTCGTGCTGCACGACGCGGCCGGTCCGGCGTCGTTGTGGGCGCGCACCGTCGCGCCCGGCGCGGCGATCGCCGTGATGTCGCTGATGGGCTCGTCGCGCTTCGACATTCCCGACGAGCAGCCCGCCGGATACCTGTTGATCGGCGACTCGGCGTCGATACCCGGGATCAACGGAATCATCGGGGTCGTTCCGGATGACGTCCCGATCGAGATGTATCTGGAGCAACACGACGACAACGACACACTGATCCCGCTCGCGGCACATCCCCGACTGCGCGTGCACTGGGTTGGCCGTCGCGACGAGAAATCACTCGCCGCGGCGATCGAAAATCGGGACTGGTCGGACTGGTACGCGTGGGCGACACCGGAGGCCACGACACTCAAGCACATCCGAACGCGGCTGCGCGACGAGTTCGGTTTTCCCAAGTCCGAGATACACGCCCAGGCCTACTGGAGCGCCGGGCGTGCGATGGGCACCCGCCGCGGCGACGAGACGGATACCGCCACCGTCGTGGCGCAGCCTGGCAACGAACCGGAAGGCGCTGGAGCACAGCCAGAATCGGCTGATGCATCAGCTGCGGCGCCTGCCCGTGGCAGTTGGCGCGCCCAGGCCGCCGGCCGGTTGCTCGCGCCCTTGCGTTCAGCGCTGATCGCCTCGGGTGTGCTGCAGGTAGTTATAACGCTGCTGCAGCTGGCGCCATTCGTGCTGCTGGTCGAATTGGCGCGGCAACTCGCGGGCGGTGCCGAGGCGGCACGGTTGCGGGAGATCGGAATCGCCGCCGTCGCGCTACTCGGATTCGGCACCGTGCTCGGTGCCGCGCTGACACTGTGGCTGCACGTCATCGACGCCCGGTTCGCCAGCGACCTGCGCTCACGGCTGTTGAGCAAGCTGTCTCGATTGCCGTTGGGCTGGTTCACCGCCCGCGGTTCGGGGTCGATCAAGCAGCTGGTGGCCGACGACACACTATCGTTGCATTACCTGGTCACCCACGCCATCCCGGACGCGGTTGCCGCGCTTGTTGCCCCGGTGGCGGTGCTGGTCTACCTGTTCGTCGTGGACTGGCGGGTAGCGCTGGTGTTGTTCGTGCCCGTGGTGGTCTATCTGCTCTTGACGTCGTCGATCACGATTCAGTCCGGGCCGCGCATCCCTCAATCGCAGCGCTGGGCCGAGAAGATGAACGGCGAGGCGGGCGCCTACCTCGAGGGGCAGCCGGTGATCCGTGTCTTCGGCGGTGCCGCCGCTTCGAGCTTCCGGCGCCGCCTGGACGAATACATCCGATTCCTGGTCGACTGGCAACGTCCGCTGGCCGGCAAGAAGACCTTGATGGATCTGGCCACCCGTCCCGCGACTTTCCTGTGGCTCATCGCCGTCACCGGCACTCTGCTGGTCGTCGCGAACCGGATGAATCCGGTGAACCTGTTGCCGTTCCTGTTGCTGGGCACCACATTCGGTGCGCGGTTGCTCAACATCGCCTATGGGCTCGGCGGCATCCGCGCCGGGATGTTGGCCGCCCGGCGCCTGCAGATCACCCTCGACGAACCGGAACTCTCCGTGCGTGAACAGCCGGGTGACGCGTCTGATGGCGACGCGTCTGCGACCGTCGTGTTCGACCACGTGAGCTTCGGCTACCGCCCCGACGTACCAGTGATCAAGGATGTCTCGCTGACGCTGCGGCCGGGCACGGTTACTGCCCTCGTCGGCCCGTCAGGATCCGGAAAGTCGACGTTGGCCGCGCTACTGGCTCGATTCCATGATGTTCAGCACGGCACGATACGCGTTGGCGGACAAGATATCCGGTCAATGACGGCCGACGAGCTCTACACGCGAGTCGGTTTCGTCTTGCAGGAAACGCAGCTCGTGCACGGCACCGTCACCGAGAACATCGCGCTGGCCGTCCCGGATGCCACTGCCGCCCAGGTCCAGGCCGCCGCCCGCGAGGCGCAAATCCACGATCGCATCATGCGATTGCCGCAGGGCTACGACACCGTGCTGGGTGCGAGCACCGGACTCTCGGGCGGAGAGCGGCAACGGCTCACCATCGCCCGTGCCATCCTCGCCGACACCGGCGTCCTCATCCTCGACGAGGCCACGGCGTTTGCCGATCCAGAATCGGAATACCTTGTCCAGCAGGCGCTCAACCGGTTGACCCGAGAGCGCACCGTGTTGGTGATCGCTCATCGGCTGCACACCGTTACCGGAGCCGACCAGATCGTGGTGCTCGACCACGGCCGGATCGCCGAGCGTGGCACCCACCGGGAGTTGCTCGACGCGGATGGACGCTATCGAAGGTTGTGGGATAGCGGCCATCGCGCCTCGCTGACTGTGACAGCAGCTCAGGAGGCGACGCGATGATCCGCACCTGGTTGCGCCTGGTCCCGGGCGATCGCCGGGGCGAGGTGGTCGCGTATGTCGTGCTGGCATTGGTCTCCGTGGTCGTGCGGGCGATCGCCACCGTGCTGTTGGTTCCCCTGGTGACCGCGTTGTTCAGCGACGCGCCGCAACGCGCGCTGGTGTGGCTGGGCTGGCTCACCGCGGCGACGGTGGCCGGATGGGTGATCGACACCGCGACCGCGCGGATCGGTTTCAATCTGGGCTTCGCCGTGCTCGACCACACCCAGCACGACGTGGCGGACCGACTTCCGGATGTGCGACTGGATTGGTTCAGCGCCGACCACACCGCGACGGCACGGCAAGCGATCGCCGCAACGGGTCCTCAACTCGTCGGACTCGTGGTCAACCTGTTGACGCCGCTGGTCACCGCGGTCCTGCTGCCGGCGGCCATCGCGCTGGCCCTGGTGCCGGTCTCCTGGCAGCTCGGCCTGGCCGCGATGGGTGGCCTGCCACTGCTGTTGGGAGCGCTGTGGGCGTCGGTACGGCTTGCGCGTCGCGCCGATGCTGCGGCCGGTGAAGCCAACAGCGCGCTCACCGAACGGATTATCGAGTTCGCCAGAACTCAGCAGGCGTTGCGGGCCGCGCGGCGTGTCGAACCGGCTCGGAGTCTGGTCGGCGACGCGCTGGCCGCGCAGCACGGTGCGACGATGCGGCTACTGGGCATGCAGATCCCGGGCCAGCTGCTGTTCAGCATCGCCAGCCAGCTGGCTCTCATCCTGCTTGCCGGTGCGACCACCGCGCTGACGGTAACGCACACGCTCAGCGTGCCGGCGGCGATCGCCCTGATCGTCGTGATCGCCCGCTATCTGGAGCCTTTCACCACCATCAGCGAGCTGGCGCCGGCCTTGGAGAGCACTCGCGCAACGCTCGACCGCATTCGTGCCGTGCTCACCGCACCGGTCATGGAAGCCGGAACCGACACGCTGCGGGCCGATGCCGCCTCACCACGAATCGAGTTCGAAGACGTCGCGTTCAGCTACGACGGCGCAACCGCGCCGGTGCTCTCTCGCGTGAGTTTCACCCTGCAGCCCGGAACGACGACAGCGATAGTCGGGCCGTCCGGGTCGGGCAAGAGCACCATCTTGGCGCTGATCGCCGGCCTGCACCAACCGACCCGCGGCCGTGTGCTGGTCGACGGCGTCGACGCCGCGACACTCGATGCCGAAACTCGGCGCGCGACAAGCAGCGTGGTGTTTCAGCATCCCTACCTGTTCCACGGGACGATTCGCGAGAACGTGTACGCCGGCGATCCCGCCGCCACCGACGATCAGTTCACCCGGGCTGTCGCGCTGGCGCGGGTCGACGAGCTCACCGACAGGTTGCCCGAGGGTGTCGAGGCGACCGTCGGCGAGGCCGGTTCCGCCCTGTCGGGTGGTGAACGGCAACGGGTCAGCATCGCTCGCGCTCTGCTCAAACCCGCGCCGATACTGCTGGTCGACGAGGCGACCAGCGCGCTGGACACCGAGAACGAGGCCGCCGTGGTCGACGCGCTGACCGCGGATCCGCAATCGCGCACCCGGGTGATCGTCGCCCATCGCCTGGCGAGCCTTCGTCATGCCGACCGGGTTCTTTTTCTCGACAACGGCCGGGTGGTGGAGGACGGTCCGGTCGACGGGTTGCTCAGCGCGGGCGGACGGTTCGACGAATTCTGGCGGCAGCAGCAGGACGCCGCCGAGTGGCGAATCCACGCCGGCGAGTTATGACGGTTCCGTCGCGGACCCAGCGGGTATGTTGAGACAACCAGTGATACGACACGCCGGGGTCAGCGCCACTGGCGACTACGCTGCGACCGGCACAATGACGCCCATGTTGAAGTCCGAATCGAAGGGACAGTTATGACCGTGAAATTGCTTGCCGGGGCGGCGGCCGTCGCCGCAATCGCCGCCGCGGCGGCCGGCTTGACGTCGGTTGCCATTGGCGCCACGCCGGGCTTGCAGGTGCAGCCTGCCGCCTTGGGCGTGCCCTTTGCGCAGGACCCCCCACCGCCTCCGCCGCCGGGCGCGCCGCCCCTGCCGAGCCCGGACCAGTTGTCCAGCCTGTGCAACCAGGTCACCGACCCTGGTGTGTCGTATCAGAACAAGTTCGGTCTGGTTGAAAACGGCATCAGTGGAGACGAGGGCCATGTGGCCGACCACGATCTGAGAAAGGCCTACCGGGACGGGAAGTTCCCGGAGCAGTTCAACGTGACGAACATCCAGCCGGTCGGCCCAAACGCGGTCAGTGCTGACGTCGCCATCACGGGTCCCAAGTTCGCCGGGCCGGTTACGAAGCAACTCGCGTTCATCGACCAAGGTGGCACCTGGGTCATGCAGCACGACGCCGCGATCGCGCTGGTGCAAGCGGCCACTGGCTAGCCGGTTACCGCTCGCAAGTCGATCCGCGCGATCCGCTCGGGATCGGCCAGCACGTCGATCGCGGCGATCCGCTCGCCGCGGACCACGAAGCCCATGATGGCGGTCGGCTCGCCGTCGACGTAGACCACCGCGCCGGCGGCGCCGTTGACGATGGCGGGGCGGACTTCGCGTTCCGGCGCTGCGTAGCCTCGGGCCAGCCCGGCCACGGCGGAGGCGCCCTGCACCGAGCGCAGTCCGGCCGGCCCGCGGCCGAAATCGCCGCGCAGCGACACGTCGGGGTCCAGTACGGCGACCAGCCGGTCGAAGTCACCGGCACGCCCGGCGGCAAAGAAGGCGTCGACGACGGCGTGTTGGGCCGCCAGGTCGGTGTCCGGGTTGGGCGCGGCATCCTGGATGCGCCGTCGCGCCCGGCTGGCCAGCTTGCGGGTGGCCTCGGGTGACCGCTCGACGATCGGTGCAATCTGGTCGAACGGCACGGCGAAGACGTCGTGTAGCACGAACGCCAGCCGCTCGGGGGGCGGCAAGGTGTCCAGTACCACGAACAACGCCAACCCCACCGCGTCGGCCAGCATCGCCTGGTGCTCGGGATCGGGTTCGCCGACCGCGTCGACGATAGGGTCCGGCACTCGGGCGACGAGTTCTTCGCGGGGTCGTGCCCGGCGGTTGCGCAGCGTGTTGAGACAGATCCGGGCCACCACGGTGGTCAGCCAGGCGTCGAGGTTGGCGATCTGCCGGGCATCCCGGTGGTCGCCGCCGGTCAGCCGTAGCCAGGCCTCCTGTACGGCGTCTTCTGCGTCGTCGACCGAACCCAGCATGCGGTAGGCCAGCGCGCCCAGATGCGGCCGGGCCGCCTGGAAACGAGCTGCCAGGTCGGTGTTTGCGGTCACCGTCCACCAGCGTCGGGCAGGGCGCACACCCTGCCGTCGCTGAAACCCGATGCCCCGATGCCCAACGCGAGATTGAAGCGCCCCCGAAGATTGCCGAGCGTGATGATGTGGGTCAGCCCGACTAGTTGGGCGTTGTCGAAATGCGCGCGCAAGCCGTCGAATAGCGCGTCACTCACCTCGACCGGTGTGCGGCTGACCGCCGTGGCGTATTCGAGGATGAGCTTGTCGAGGTCGGAGAAGCAGGTGGCGTTCTGGTAGTCGGATAAGGCCAGCAGTTCCTCGTCGGTAAGCCCCCAGCGGCGCGCGATCGCCGAACCGAGGTCGATGCAGTACTCGCAGCGCACCGTCGCCGCCGATTTGAGCTCGGCCAGCGCGCGATGCCGGGGGCTGAGGATATCCATTTTCGACTCGGCCAGTTCCAAGCGGCCATAGGCGTTGAGCAGCTTGGGGATATACGCATACATCCGCAGCGGCTCGAGCATCGTTGCGGTTTCGAGTCCGGTCATCTGCTTGAAGCGCCGCTTGGTGAAGAAATAAGCGATCTTGGCGCCGAGGCCGGCGTCGCGATCGGAAACTCCGGTGATTCGTGGCATGGTGGTCCTCCTCAAAGCCTTTCTGAATGCCCGGCTCCTTCTCGGGCCGTTGCACGGCCCGCATCGTCGCCGGGCGTCGGGCGTTCCTACCTACCTCGACACCGGCCGGCGCGAGAACGTGACCGAGCGCTAAGCCTGGGGAGCGACCGCATCCAGATCGAGTAGCCGGGCATGTAGCACGATGCGATTCCGCAGCGCCGCACGCACTGCGCGATGCAAACCGTCCTCGAGGTAAACGATGCCCTTCCACTTCACCGCGTGCGGGAAAAGGTCGCCGTAGAACGTGGAGTCTTCGGACAGCAGGCGATCAAGCGCCAGCACTGTCGTGGTGGTGACTATCTCGTCGAGTCGGATCTGCTGCGGCGGAATTTGCGACCAGTCCCGGTAGGACAGCCCATGCTCGGGATACGGCTTGCCCTCACGCACACCCTTGAAGATCATCCGCAGATCGTCTCCGGCGCGTCGCCGCGGCTCGACGTGGCCATGCAGGAAAGGCTAGCGGAACCGTAGCGGCTGGTGATCACCGTAAAATGGGTCAGGTTGGAAAGGTGGATCCAGATGGCTAGTGCGGACGACCGTCGCTTTGAGGTGCTGCGGGCGATCGTCGCCGACTTCGTCTCCACCAAAGAGCCGATCGGGTCGAAGTCGCTGGTCGAGCGCCACAACCTGGGCGTCTCGTCCGCCACGGTCCGCAACGATATGGCCGTGCTGGAGGCGGAGGGTTACATCACCCAGCCGCACACCAGCTCCGGACGGGTGCCGACCGAAAAGGGCTACCGCGAATTCGTCGACCGGCTCGACGACGTCAAGCCGCTGTCGGTGGCTGAGCGGCGAGCCATCCAAGGCTTTCTGGAATCGGGTGTCGACCTCGACGACGTGCTGCGACGCGCCGTGCGGCTGCTGGCGCAGCTGACCCGCCAGGTGGCGATCGTGCAGTATCCGACGTTGTCGACGTCGACCGTGCGGCACCTGGAAGTGATTGCGCTGACCCCGGCCCGGTTGCTGATGGTCGTCATCACCGACTCCGGCCGGGTCGACCAACGCATCGTCGAGCTCGGTGATGTCATCGACGACCACCAGCTGTCCCAGCTGCGCGAGATGCTCGGCCAAGCGCTGGAAGGCAAAAGGCTTTCGGCGGCATCGATCGCGGTCGCGGATCTGGCCGCCCAGCTCGACGGCCGCGGCGGGCAGCGCACCAGCCTCAGCGACGCGGTCGGACGCTCGGCGACTGTGCTGCTGGAGTCCCTGGTCGAGCACACCGAGGAGCGGCTGCTGCTCGGCGGCACCGCCAACCTGACCCGCAATACCGCCGACTTCGGCGGTTCGCTGCGGTCGATTCTGGAAGCACTCGAGGAACAGGTCGTGGTGCTGCGGCTGCTGGCTGCCCAGCAAGAAGCCGGTAAAGTGACGGTGCGCATCGGGCACGAAACCGAGGCCGAGCAGATGATGGGCACATCGGTGGTGTCCACCACCTACGGCACCACCGACACCGTCTACGGCGGCATGGGTGTGCTCGGGCCCACCCGAATGGACTATCCGGGAACTATCGCCAGCGTCGCAGCGGTTGCTCTCTATATCGGCGAAGTGCTGGGTGGGCGATGAGCGCCCACTCATTGCACAATCTGTGGAAGGCCGCGGTAGTGCGGTCTGAAAAGGCCTAAGGGCCTAAGAAAGGTCAGGCGTGGCACGCGACTACTACGGTCTGCTCGGCGTCAGCCAGAACGCGAGCGATGCGGAGATCAAACGCGCCTATCGCAAGCTGGCGCGTGAGCTGCATCCCGACATCAACCCCGACGAGGTCGCCCAGGCGAAATTCAAGGAGATCAGCGTCGCCTACGAGGTGTTATCGGACCCCGAGAAGCGACGCATCGTCGACATGGGCGGCGACCCGCTGGCGAACGCGGCGTCGGCTGCGAACGGATTCGGTGGTTTCGGTGGTCTGGGCGATGTGTTCGAGGCGTTCTTCGGTGGGGGCGCGACCTCGCGCGGACCGACTGGACGGGTCCGGCCAGGTTCGGACTCGTTGCTGCGGATGCGGCTCGACCTCACCGAATGCGCGACGGGCGTCAGTAAACAGGTCACGGTGGATACCGCGGTGCTGTGCGACCGGTGCCAGGGCCGCGGCACCAACGGCAATTCGGCACCGGTGGCCTGCGACACCTGCGGCGGTCGCGGGGAGGTGCAGACGGTCCAGCGCTCCCTGCTCGGTCAGGTGATGACATCGCGACCGTGCCCGACCTGCCGCGGCGTCGGTGAAGTCATTCTCGACCCGTGCTACCAGTGCGGTGGCGACGGACGGGTGCGGTCTCGCCGGGAGATCACCGTGAAGATCCCCGCCGGCGTCGGCAACGGCATGCGGGTCCGGCTGGCCGCGCAAGGCGAGGTCGGGCCCGGGGGAGGGCCGGCCGGCGACCTCTACGTCGAGGTCCACGAACAGCCGCACGACATCTTCGTGCGCGATGGCGACGATTTGCACTGCACGATCTCGGTGCCGATGGTCGACGCGGCCCTGGGCGCCACGGTGACCCTGGACGCGATCCTCGACGGCCCGACCGAGATCACCATTCCCGCGGGGACTCAGCCCGGTTCGGTGACGACCCGTCGGGGCCACGGGATGCCCCATCTGCGTTCCGGCGCGCGCGGTGATCTGCACGTGCATGTCGAGGTGGTCGTGCCGGATCGGCTCGATCATCGCGACACCGAACTGCTGCGCGAGCTCAAGAGCCACCGAGGTCGTGACGTGGCCGAAGTCCGTTCCACGCATGCCGCCACCGGCGGATTGTTCAGCCGGCTGCGTGAGACCTTTACCGGGCGCTAATTGCCCGGCCTTTTCTACATCGACGCGCTGCCCGCGACCGGTGAGCTGGCCGCCGTCGAGGGTGACGAAGGCTTTCACGCCGCTACCGTGCGGCGCATCCGGCGCGGCGAAGAGCTGATTCTCGGCGACGGCGACGGGGGCCTGGCCCGTTGCGTGGTCGAACACGCAGGCCGCGACGGGCTGCAGGCCAGGGTGCTGGAGCGCTGGCAGGTACCGTCAGTCCGGCCGCCGGTCACCGTCATCCAGGCGTTGCCCAAGGCCGAGCGCTCCGAGCTGGCGATCGAGTTGGCCACCGAAGCCGGAGCTGATGTCCTGCTGGCGTGGCAGGCCGCGCGGTGCGTGGCCCGCTGGGACGGCGCCCGCGCCGATAAGGGCCTGCGGCGCTGGCGCGCGGCCGCTCGCGCCGCTGCACAGCAATCCCGTCGAGCGCATATCCCGTCGGTCGACGGCGTGCTCTCCACCGCGTCGCTGACCCAGCGGATCGGCGACCTGGTGGCGGCCGGAGGCACGGTGTTGGCTCTGCATGAGTCAGCCACCGGTCAGCTGACGGATCTCGACCTGGTGCAAGCGAAGTCGGTGATGTTGGTGGTGGGCCCCGAGGGCGGCATCGCTCCCGACGAGCTCACTACGTTGACCCACGCCGGTGCCGTGGCAGTACGGCTGGGCCCGACCGTGCTGCGCACGTCGACCGCGGCGGCGGTCGCATTGGGCGCGCTGGGTGTGCTGACCCCGCGGTGGAGCCAACCCGACGACGCCGGGGACTGGTGAACCGGCCGTGTCCGCGTCGAGATTGACGTTAGCGCGTCTTTTCCCCGATTTTTCCGCGCTGGCGTCGATCTCGACGCCGCCGAACTGGTAGCCGCACCGCGGCCAACCATTGGGTTCGCAAACCTGCCGGCGGTAGACTTAACCGTCCGAGCATCCCGCTGAGCACACCGCAGAAAGCAGGCATTAGAGACCACGTGACGCCCCGCGAAACCAACGCTGCTGGTTCGCTGACACCCCAGGTTCGCAGCAGCATCGACGTTCCGCCCGACCTCGTCGTGGGCCTGCTGGGTTCCGCTGACGAAAACCTGCGTGCTCTCGAACGCATTCTGGCCGCTGATCTGCATGTACGTGGCAACGCGGTGACGCTTTCCGGTGAGCCCGCCGACGTCGCGCTCGCCGAACGGGTGATCTCCGAACTCGTCGCGATCGTCGCCGGTGGCCAGCCGTTGACGCCCGAGGTGGTGCGCCACAGTGTGGCCATGTTGATCGGCACCGGCAACGAGTCTCCGGCCGAGGTGCTGACCCTTGACATCTTGTCGCGTCGCGGCAAGACGATTCGGCCCAAGACCCTGAATCAGAAGCGCTACGTCGACGCGATCGATGCTCACACCATCGTCTTCGGGATCGGCCCGGCGGGGACGGGCAAGACCTACCTGGCGATGGCCAAGGCGGTCAACGCGCTGCAGCGCAAACAGGTCACCCGCATCATCCTGACCCGACCGGCAGTGGAAGCCGGTGAGCGGCTTGGCTTTCTGCCAGGCACACTGAGCGAGAAGATCGACCCCTATCTGCGTCCGCTCTACGACGCGCTGCACGACATGATGGATCCCGAGCTGATCCCCAAGCTGATGGCGTCCGGGGTCATCGAGGTCGCGCCGCTGGCATACATGCGCGGTCGCAGCCTTAATGACGCGTTCATCATCCTGGACGAGGCGCAGAACACCACCGGCGAGCAGATGAAGATGTTCCTCACCCGACTGGGATTCGGCTCCAAAGTCGTTGTTACCGGCGATGTTACGCAGATCGACCTGCCGGGCGGCAACAGGTCGGGACTACGGGCCGCGGTCGACATCCTCGAAGGCATCGACGATATTCACATCGCCGAATTGACCAGCGCCGACGTCGTCCGCCATCGGTTGGTCGCCGAAATCGTGGATGCCTACGCACGCCACGAGGAACCCGGTCTGAACATGAACCGGGCAGCGCGGCGGGCGTCGAGTGCCCGCAGCCGCCGGTGACCGCGCCGTGAGTATCGAGGTCGCCAACGAATCGGGAATCGACGTCTCCGAATCTGAATTAGTCAGCGTCGCAAGGTTCGTCATTGCCCGAATGGACGTCAACCCGGCCGCCGAGCTGTCGATGGTGCTGCTAGACACCGCGGCGATGGCTGATCTGCACATGCGCTGGATGGATTTGCCCGGACCGACCGACGTGATGAGCTTTCCGATGGACGAGCTCGAGCCGGGCGGCCGCCCCGACGCTCCGGAGCCGGGACCGGCGATGCTCGGCGACATTGTGCTGTGCCCCGAATTCGCGGCTGAGCAGGCCGCGGCTGCCGGTCATTCGCTGGGGCATGAGTTGGCGCTGCTGACAATCCACGGCGTACTGCACCTCCTCGGCTACGACCACGCCGAGCCGGACGAAGAAAAAGAGATGTTCGGCCTGCAGCGTCGTCTGCTCGGAGAGTGGGTCGCCGACCAGGTCGAGGCCTACCACCATGAACGCCAGAGCGACAGGGACCAGCGGTTGCTGGATAAATCAAGATTTTTCGACAATTGAATGGGCCCGGTCCGCTGCTCGGCGCGATTGTGCTGATCGGTTTGGGCGGTTTGTTCGCCGCGGTCGATGCCGCGATCAGCACGGTGTCGGTGGCGCGGGTGCACGAACTGGTACGTGACGACCGGCCGGGCGCGGTGCGGCTGGCCAAGGTGATGGCCGATCGGCCGCGCTACATCAACTTGGTGGTGTTGCTGCGGATCATCTGTGAGATCAGCGCGACCGTGCTGCTGGCGGTCTACTTTCACCGGCACATCAGCCACGGTTGGGGGCTGCTCGCCGCTGCCGCGACAATGGTGGTGATCAGTTTCGTCGTCATCGGTGTCGGCCCGCGCACGCTCGGCCGTCAGAACGCCTACTTGATTTCGCTGGTGGGAGCGCTACCGCTACAAGTGATTTCGGTCTTGCTCGCCCCGATTACCCGACTGCTGGTGGTGCTGGGGAACATGCTGACCCCGGGCCGGGGCTTCCGCAACGGTCCGTTCGCGTCCGAGATCGAATTGCGCGAAGTCGTCGATCTGGCTCAGCAGCGCGGCGTGGTCGCCGCCGACGAGCGCCGGATGATCCAGTCTGTCTTCGAACTTGGCGATACACCGGCCCGCGAGGTGATGGTGCCGCGCACCGAGATGATCTGGATCGAAAGTGACAAATCGGCCGACCACGCGATATCGCTGGCGGTGCGCAGCGGGCATTCCCGCATTCCGGTGATCGGTGAGAACGTCGACGATGTCGTCGGTGTTGTGTATCTGAAAGACGCTGTGCAGCAAACACATCACTCGAGCAATGGCGGACGGGACACCCCTGTTGCGCAGGTCATGCGACCAGCGGTGTTCGTGCCGGACTCCAAGCCCCTGGACGCGCTGCTGCGCGAAATGCAGCGAGACCGCAACCACATGGCGCTGCTGGTCGACGAGTACGGCGCGATAGCCGGACTGGTGACGATCGAGGATGTGTTGGAAGAGATCGTCGGCGAGATTGCCGACGAGTACGACGCGGCCGAGGTCGCGCCGGTAGAAGACTTGGGCGACAACCGGTTCCGGGTTTCGGCGAGACTGCCGATCGAAGATGTCGGCGAACTGTACGGCGTCGAGTTCGACGAGCACCTTGACGTCGACACGGTCGGCGGGCTGCTGGCTCTGGAGCTGGGTCGGGTCCCACTGCCCGGCGCCGAGGTGGTATCACATGGGCTGCGGCTGCACGCCGAGGGCGGCCCGGACCATCGCGGCCGGGTCCGGATCGGCACCGTGTTGCTCAGTCCCGCCGGCGACGACGGCCAGGAGGTAAACCATGACGGCTGAGCCGCTCGATGCCGAGGACGCAAAGCTCGTCGTGCTGGCCCGCTCGGCCATGGCACGCGCCGAGGCCGGCAGCGGCGCAGCGGTGCGTGACGTCGATGGCCGGACCTACGCCGCAGCGCCGGTGGATCTGTCGACGTTGCAGCTGACCGCGCTGCAAACGGCGGTGGCCGGGGCGGTATCCAGCGGAGCGGTCGGGCTGGAGGCCGCCGTGCTGGTGGCCGGTTCCGCCGATGACGCCGGCATCGCCGCTGTCCGTGAAATATCGGGGACGGCGGCGGTCATCATCACCGACGGCGCAGGCAACGTCCTGCCATGACCATGCCCGTCGCGGGCTCACCGCCAAACCATGACTGAATTCCATTCCGGCTTCGTCTGTCTCGTCGGGCGGCCGAATACCGGGAAGTCGACGCTGACCAATGCGCTGGTCGGCTCGAAGGTGGCGATCACCTCGAGTCGCCCGCAGACTACCCGGCACACGATTCGCGGCATCGTGCACCGAGAGGACTTCCAGATCGTCCTGGTCGACACTCCTGGACTCCATCGGCCGCGGACCCTGCTGGGCAAGCGGCTCAACGATTTGGTCCGCGATACCTACGCAGAAGTCGACGCCATCGGTTTGTGCATACCCGCCGACGAGGCGATCGGCACGGGAGACCAGTGGATCGTTGAGCAGATCGACTCCGTCGCGCCCACAACGACGTTGGTCGTCGTCGTCACCAAAATCGACAGGGTGACCAAGGACAAGTTGGCTGCGCAGCTGGCCGCGGTCGGCGAGTTGGTCGGAATCGCCGACGGTCGTCGAGCCGAGATCGTCCCGGTCTCGGCGGTCACCGGTGAGCAGATGGACGTGCTGATCGACGTGCTGGCTGCCGCGTTGCCGGCTGGGCCGGCGTACTACCCCGATGGTGAGCTGACCGATGAACCCGAAGAGATTCTGATGGCCGAGTTCATTCGGGAGGCCGCCCTGGAGGGCGTGCGCGAGGAGTTGCCGCATTCGCTGGCGGTGGTTATCGACGAGGTCAATCCGCGCGAGGGGCGTGAGGACCTGATCGATGTGCACGCCGTTCTCTACGTCGAGCGCGACAGCCAGAAGGGCATCGTGATCGGCAAAGGTGGCGCCCGATTGCGCGAGGTGGGCACCGCGGCGCGCGGCCAGATCGAGAAGCTGCTGGGTACCAAGGTCTACCTCGACATGCGCGTCAAGGTCGCCAAGAATTGGCAGCGCGACCCCAAACAACTTGGTCGGCTTGGCTTTTGAGCTAAGGTTGGGCCCTCAGCGCAGTTGCGGTCCGGTGGAGATCGGTGGCTTGTCCGTGCCGGTGTTCCACCAAACCTCCGGTTGCTTGGCCGCCCAGCCGCTGAGCCCCTCCAATTCGGCGGCCAGAGAGATCAGCAGTGGCTCGCTGTTGGCCGGTCCCATCAGCTGCACGCCGATCGGCAAGCCTTCGGAGGTAAAGCCTGCCGGGACGTTGATCGACGGCCACCCCAACACATTCCACGGCCAGGTCACCGGGCAGGCAGCGATCATCACGCGGTCGGTGCCCAGGCCGCCCAACTTGTCGAACGTGTGCACCAGCGGAGGCGGCTGCGCGGTTGTCGGCGCCACCACGACGTCCACGATGCGGAAAATCGAGCCCACCCGTCGCTGATCGGCGGCTTCGTGCCTACGCGCGGCACGCAGTATCGACTGCGAGAGCACCCGCCCCATCCGCATATTCGACATCGTGCGTGGATCGAGCTCCACGCCGTCACCCAAGCGCTCGGCCCAGTCGATCAGTCCGGAAGTGGAACGTGACAGAAAGTTCCACGACAGCCGCAGTCCGTAATCGGGGTTGCCCGACATCACCCTGTGGCCGAGCAGTCGAAGTTGATCGCCGACCGACTCCAGCGCCGCCCTGATCTCCGGATGCAAGCGAGCCGGAAACCCGGTGAAGGGAAACCCTGTTGACAGCGCGATCCGCAGCGGCCCGGGAGCGATGCCCACGTGGTCGGTCACCGTCACCGGCCGCGGCTTGTGCAGATCGCCCTCGGCGTTGCCGGACGCCGCATCGAGCACCAGCGCCGCATCGGCGATGGTGCGGGCCAGCACGCCGTTGACCGTGATGCCGTTGAACGCCTCCGGTAACGGCCACGTCGAGATGCGGCCACGTTGCGGTTTGATGCCCACCAAATGCGTCCAGGCCGCCGGGATCCGGACACTGCCGGCCCCGTCCGAGCCGATCGCGGCGGTGACCAGGCCAGCGGCGACCGCGGCCGCGCTGCCGCCGGATGACCCGCCCGGAGTGTGTTTGCGCGACCACGGATTGTGGGTGTGGCCGAACCCGGGTCCGCTGGTGAACGGCCATTGGCCCAGTTCGCAGGTATTGGTCTTGCCGACGATCACTGCGCCGGCCGCCTTGAGCCGGCGCACCACTTCGGCGTCCTGCGTGGCGAGCCGAACGGACCCTGATGTGCCGAAGGCGGTTGGTATTCCGGCGATGTCGACGTCGTCTTTGACCGCGATTGGGATACCCAGCAGCGGCGCTTCATCACCGTTGGCGCGCCGCAGGTCGGCCGCGGCAGCATCGGCCAGCGCCGTCTCGGTGAGCACCACGCGGAAAGCATTCAGTGTCGATTGGCTCAGGTCGATGGCGTGCAGCGAGCGACGGACCAGCTTGTCGGAAGTCACCTCACCGTTGGCCAGCTGGTAGAGCTGGTCGGTCAGGGTGGGGAAGCGTGATGCGGGCGAGTGAGTCATCGCCTATGAGCGTATCGGCGCGGGTATGAGGGGATGTGGCCACTCAATGCCACACTGGTGTGATGCGGCTGTACCGAGACCGGGCGGTGGTGCTGCGCCAGCACAAGCTCGGCGAAGCCGACCGGATCGTCACCCTGCTCACCCGCGACCATGGACTGGTCCGTGCAGTGGCCAAGGGTGTGCGCCGCACCCGTAGCAAGTTCGGCGCGCGACTGGAGCCGTTCGCGCATATCGACGTGCAGTTGCACCCGGGCCGCAACCTGGACATCGTCACCCAGGTCGTCTCGCTTGACGCGTTCGCCACCGACATCGTCAGCGACTACGGCCGATACACCTGCGCGTGCGCGATGCTGGAAACCGCCGAGCGCCTCGCCGGTGAAGAACGAGCACCGGCCCCGACATTGCACCGACTCACGGTCGGTGCGCTGCGTGCGGTGGCCGACGGTCGCCGACCCCGCGAGCTGGTGCTGGACGCGTATCTGCTGCGGGCCATGAGCATCGCCGGTTGGGCCCCCGCGCTGACCGAATGCGCCCGCTGCGGCACCCCGGGCCCGCATCGGGCATTTCACATCGCCGCAGGCGGCAGCGTCTGCGGCTACTGCCGCCCCGCCGGTGCGACGACGCCGCCGCTGGGTGTGCTGGATCTGATGTCGGCGCTGCATGACGGTGATTGGGAGACCGCGGAGACCGCACCGCACTCGGCCCGCAGCCACGTCAGCGGATTGGTGGCCGCCCACCTGCAATGGCATCTGGAGCGGCAGCTGCGAACGTTGCCGCTGGTCGAGCGGCCAGGCCGAGTCGACTCGGCTTTCAGCGTCTACCCGAGCCTGGCCGACCGTCGCGTAGCTCTGGTCAGGCAGGATGTGGCCCATGGGGATGAGTCGGGTGAGCCGCTCAGAGCGGAGGGCTGAGCGCACGAGGAAGGTCGCCCACTTCCCACAGCTGCCGCCTGCCCCCGACGACTACCCGACCTTTCCCGACAAATCCACCTGGCCGGTGGTGTTTCCGGCGCTCCCGCCGGCACCCGACGGCGGCCCCCGCCGGCCCCCACAACACGTTTCCAAGGCGGCCGCACCGCGGATCCCCGCGGACCAGCTGCCCAACCACGTTGCGATTGTGATGGACGGTAACGGCCGCTGGGCCACCCAGCGCGGACTGACCCGCGTCGAAGGCCACAAGATGGGTGAGGCCGTCGTTATCGATATCGTTTGTGGTGCAATCGAAATCGGCATCAAATGGCTCAGCCTCTACGCCTTTTCCACGGAGAACTGGAAGCGGTCAGCCGAGGAAGTTCGCTTCCTGATGGGGTTCAACCGCGACGTGGTGCGACGGCGCCGGGTAAACCTCAACGAGATGGGCGTGAAGATTCGCTGGGTGGGCTCGCGGCCGCGCCTGTGGCGAAGTGTCATCAACGAGTTGGCGATCGCAGAGCAGATGACGATGCACAACGACGTCATCACGGTGAATTACTGCGTCAACTATGGTGGCCGTACCGAAATCGCCGAGGCCGCAAGGGACATCGCGCGCGAAGCCGCCGCGGGCAGGCTGGACCCGGAGCGGGTCACCGAGGCGACTGTCGCTCGCCACCTGCACCGCCCCGACATTCCCGACGTGGATCTGTTGCTGCGGACCTCGGGCGAGCAGCGGACCAGCAATTTCATGCTGTGGCAAGCGGCCTACGCCGAGTACATCTTCCAGGATAAACTCTGGCCCGATTACGACCGCCGCGATCTGTGGGCGGCCTGCGAAGAGTACGCACTGCGTCATCGACGATTCGGGACGGCCTAGATGCCTTCGTTGCAGGAGCGGTTGTTAGCGGTGCTGTCAGAGGTATTACCCCTCGACGAGGAATCCGACGGCGCGCTGACCGTGCGCCACGACGGCACGATCGCGTCGTTACGGGTCGTGACCATCACCGACGAGCTCGACCTGGTGTCCCTGACCCAGGTTCTGGCGTGGGATCTGGTGCTGACCAAGAAGATTCGTGACAGCGTGGCCGAGCACGCGCAGAGCACTCTGCTGGGATCGGTGGCGCTGATAGAGAAGGCCGGCGAGGCGACCGGCAAACGCAACTCAAGCAAAACGGCAGACGTGATGCTGCGCTACAACTTTCCGGGCGGTGGCCTGAGCGACGACGCGCTACGCACGCTGATCCTGATGGTGCTCGACAAGGGCGCCGAGATCCGGCACACGCTAACGGGCTAAGTCTGATCGCGACAGTCCGCGCAAGTGCCGAAGATCTCGATGGTGTGGCCGACATCGGAGAATCCATGTTTGGTCGCCACCTCAGCCGCCCACACCTCGACCTCGTGGTCGCCCACCTCCACGGTCGACCCGCAGTTGCGGCACACCAGGTGGTGGTGATGGTCTTCCGAGCAACGCCGGTAGACCGACTCACCGGTGTCGTTGCGCAGCGTGTCGAGCATGCCCGCGGCCGACATCGACTGCAGCGTCCGGTAGACGGTGGTCAGGCCGATGTTCTCACCGCGGCGCCGCAGCTCGTCGTGTAGCTCTTGGGCGGACCGGAAGTCGTCGAGGGTGTCCAGCAGCGACGAGATCGCCGCCCGTTGCCGGGTGGAGCGGACGCTAGAGGTGCTCATGGCTTGTCCTCGCCGGCGTGTGCGACGGCGTCGATCACGATATGCGCCAAGTGGTGATCGGCCAGTCGGTAGAGCACCTCGCGACCCGACCGTTCCCCGGTGACCACACTTGCCGCCTTGAGAATTTTGAGGTGCTGGCTGACCAGCGGCTGCGGCACATTTAGCGCATCGACCAGCTCGTGCACGCAGCGCTGAGACTCGCGCAACTGCAGCACAATGGCGATCCGCACCGGCGCAGCCAGCGCGCGCAGCAACTCGCCCGCGGCTTCCAGAATTTCCCGCGGGGGTGGCGCCGGCAGCTCGGTGAAGTCAGAAACGCCGTGCTGATGGCCTTCATCCAAACCGGAGCCGAGGTCGCCGTGGCTCTCAGTCGACGCTGCGGGGGACATGACCATCACTTTCGAGCCGGCTGCTGGGGATCGCGGCGAAACCTGGAAAACACTGCCGGCTAGTTCCACTGTCACATGCATGATCACGCATGTCAAAGAGCTCGGGGTCGATCGTTACGATGACGGGTGCTCGCCGGCGCGCACCGGTGCGCACCGGTTCAGTGCCGGCCGAATCGTTCCCGCATCGAAAGTCAGGTGTAATCACCTCGTGGCGTCCGTCATCGACACCGTCGTCAACCTCGCCAAGCGGCGCGGCCTGGTCTACCCCTCCGGCGAAATCTACGGCGGCACCAAATCGGCATGGGACTACGGGCCGCTGGGGGTGGAGCTCAAAGAGAACATCAAACGGCAGTGGTGGCGCGCGGTGGTCACCGGCCGCGACGACGTCGTCGGCCTGGACTCGTCGATCATCTTGCCGCGTGAGGTATGGGTCGCCTCCGGGCACGTCGAGGTCTTTCACGATCCGTTGGTGGAGTCGCTGATCACGCACAAGCGTTACCGCGCCGATCACCTCATCGAGGCCTACGAAGCCAAGCACGGCCATCCGCCGCCCAACGGTCTTGCCGACATCCGCGATCCGGAAACCGGTGAGCCCGGCCGGTGGACCGAACCGCGCGAGTTCAACATGATGCTCAAGACCTACCTCGGTCCGATCGAGACCGAGGAGGGCCTGCACTATCTGCGACCGGAAACCGCGCAGGGGATTTTCGTCAACTTCGCCAATGTGGTGACGACCGCACGCCGCAAGCCGCCATTCGGCATCGGCCAGATCGGCAAGAGCTTCCGCAACGAGATCACGCCGGGCAACTTCATCTTCCGCACCCGCGAGTTCGAGCAGATGGAGATGGAGTTCTTCGTCGAGCCCGCGACCGCGCCGGAGTGGCACCAGTATTGGATCGACACCAGGCTGCAGTGGTACATCGACCTCGGCATCGATCCCGAGAATCTGCGGCTCTTCGAGCACCCCAAGGACAAGTTGTCGCACTACTCCGACCGCACCGTCGACATCGAGTACAAGTTCGGCTTCGCCGGCAATCCGTGGGGCGAACTGGAGGGTGTGGCAAACCGGACCGACTTCGACTTATCCACGCACGCAAAGCATTCCGGCGTCGACCTATCTTTCTACGACCAGGTCAGCGATACCCGGTATGTGCCCTACGTGATCGAACCGGCGGCGGGGCTGACGCGGTCGTTCATGGCCTTTTTGGTCGACGCCTACCACGAGGACGAAGCGCCCAACGCCAAGGGCGGGATGGACAAGCGCACGGTTTTGCGGCTGGATTCCCGGTTGGCGCCGGTCAAGGCAGCCGTGCTGCCGCTGTCCCGGCACGCCGATCTCAGCCCTAAGGCCCGCGATCTGGCCGCCGAGTTGCGCAAATGCTGGAACGTCGAATTCGACGACGCCGGCGCGATCGGGCGGCGTTACCGGCGCCAGGACGAGATCGGCACGCCATATTGCGTGACGCTGGATTTCGACTCGCTCGAGGACCACGCGGTGACCATCCGGGAGCGCGACGCCATGACTCAAGATCGGGTGGCGATCGACGCGGTGGCCGATTATCTGGGATCGCGGCTCCGGGGCTGCTAGACGCTAACGGGATTGTTGCGGAAGCAAGCGCGAGAAAAAATTTTCGTCATCGTTATCGACTATTGCTCACGTGGCCAATACTATCTAGCCAGGCGGATGATCTGACCGACCCGCCGGACATGGCGCGGCAGCACACTAGGGCGTGGTGAGCTGCCGCGCCTTTCCCGTGATCGTGCGCCGGCGCAATCCGCAACCTCAGAACCGCCCGCCGCCGCCCATGAAGCCGCCGTCGGATGACCCCGACGAACCGCCGAACGATGTCGGGCCCCAATCGCCACCCCAGCCGCCGCCGAAGCCTCCTCCGCCGAGCATGTCGCCGATGATGATCCCGCCCATCATCGCGCCCATGTTGTTCCCGCCGCCATAGCGTCCGGTGTACGCGAGTTGGGCGGATCGGACATCGTCGTCGGCCAGTGACTGCGCCTGAGCGGCCAGTGTCGCCGCAGTGTTGGCGCGGGTGATCGCTTCGTTCACATCGGTCGACCGCCTATCAAGCGCGGCTTGCAGTTGCCGGCTCGCCTCGGCGAGACGAGTCCGTGCCTCGGGCCCGATGCTGCCGCGGCGGGTGTCGATGTAATCGGACACCGCGTGGATTTGCGATTGGGCCGTGAACAAAGCTTGCTCGAATGTCCGGTTGAGGCGCTCGGAGGTTGCCTGCTCCTCGGCGACGGTGTCCAGGAGCCGATTCAAGTCGGCGTCGGTTTTCGTCAATTGGGTAAAGGCACCGAGCGGGTCGGCCGAACCGCTCGCGCGGGCAGCGCTGAGGGCTTTATTCGCCTCATCCCGGGCGGCGGCCAATTCGCGAAGGTGCGCCGCTTCGGTCTGCTGCGCGCTCTTCAACTGCTTGTCGGCGTGCTCTATTCCGGTTTGGATGTCGGCGATCAACGACGGCAGCGTCGTGACGGCGTGGTGAATGTCGCTGGCGGCGCTGTCCACCGCGTCGAGCAGCGCACGGGCTTGTCCCAGCCCCGACTCAGCAGCTTGCACGGCGTCGACCAGGCCGCTCTGCTCGCCGGTGACCGGCTTAGCCGCCAGGTCGCGCGCGCGGGTGAGGTTTTGGTCGGCGAATGCCAGCCGATCTTTGGCCGTTGTGACGTTGGTGGTCACCGACGTCAGTGCATCAGGGTCGAATTCGTTGTGCAGCTCGATCATTCGCTGTTCGGCCGGGGCGATGCGCGCCGTCAGCTCGACCATCTGCTGAGTCAGGCCGTCGAGGCGTGATGGTGCGTTGACCACCAGGTCACGCATTTTTTCGAAGGCCTCCCGCTGTGACTCCAGCTCACGATCGGCCTTCGCCGCCGAGACGATCACCTGTGTTAAGAGTTCGCGCCGCTGCGCCCGCGTCTCGGGTATCGCGTCGTCGAGTTGCTGGCGGACGGTGAACGCCTGTGCCAGAGCGGCTTTGGCATTATTGACGGCACGGCTAAACGTCTCGGTTCGCTGGTCGCCGAACTCCTCGATGGTCAGCGCCAGCTCGTTGGCGCTGGTGCGAACCGCGTTGTCGACATCGACGACTTTCCACCTTGACAGGTCATCGAGAGCACCCAGCGACAGCGCCGCCAGTGCATCCGGGTCGGTGGCATCGACCCGGCGCGCGGCAGCCCGTTCGGCTTCGCGCCGCCGGCGGCGCCGGTACCCCTCGGCCACAAGCAAACCCACCACGACGATCGCGATCACGCCCGCCGCGATCAGCAGTGCGGTCCGATTCTGTGACGCTTGCCCGCGGTCGAGCCCGGTGGCCGCCGCGATCGCAGCACCGCTCCAGTCGCCGCGGCGGAGCGCAGGTTCGATCTGGTTTCGCCTCAGGTCATCGACCTGGCTTGGGCTGAGGGCCTGCACCCTGTTGGGCACCAGGAACGCGTAGGAATGGTCGACGGTGGCGACGGCGAGCAGCGCATCGAAGTCGCCCAAGTCGCTCTCGGACCGGGTGTTCTTCGCCCAGCTCACGGCTGGTTGCCCGGAAAAGTCGTCGACGAAAACCACCCACAGCTGGATGTGGCGGTCGTTGTAGAGCTTGCTGCCGGCAGCCTGGACCGCCATGCGACCCGAGCCGCTCAACGCCCCGGCCTCGTCGGTGATGGAGTCGGACAGCCGGAAGGGCGGCTGTGCAGCAGCGGACGGTGCCACCAGTAGTGCGGTGATCAGAGTGGCCATGAATACGGCGAACGAGCGGACGGTGCTCATGCCCGACAATCTAGTGCGCTCCGCGGCCCCAGCGGGAGGGACTGGCAGACTGTTCGTCGATGATTCAGGAAGACCCCTACGTCGATTTCGACCGCCAGCGGGTGGTTCCCGAAGCGCCGAAGACCGCGGGGTTGCCGGGCACCGAGGGCCAGCACCGCAGCGACTTCGCCCGGGATCGTGCCAGGGTGCTGCACAGCGCCGCGCTGCGCCGCCTTGCCGACAAGACGCAAGTGGTCGGGCCGAGAGATAGCGATACCCCGCGCACCCGACTGACCCATTCGCTCGAGGTCGCTCAGATCGGGCGGGGGATGGCGATTGGCTTGGGCTGCGACCCCGACCTTGTCGACATGGCCGGGTTGGCCCACGACATCGGGCATCCGCCGTACGGCCACAACGGCGAGCAGGCGCTGGATGAGTTCGCGGCGGCTCATGGTGGGTTTGAGGGCAATGCGCAGAACTTTCGGATCCTGACCAGCTTAGAGCCCAAAGTTCTTAACCGGCAAGGCCATAGCGTCGGTCTGAACCTGACCCGGGCAGGTTTGGATGCCGTCACCAAATATCCCTGGCCGCGGGGGCGGGATCGACGCAAGTTTGGCTTCTACGACTTCGACGCCGACGCCGCCGCCTGGGTGCGCGAGCGAGCGCCTGCGGATCGGGCCTGTCTGGAGGCCCAGGTGATGGACTGGGCCGACGATGTCGCCTATTCGGTGCACGACATTGAAGACGGCGTCGTTTCCGGCCGGATCGACCTACGGGTGCTTGCCGATGACGACGAAGCCGCCGCGCTGGCCAAGCTGGGGGAACGCGACTTCGCCCGGGTGCGCGCCGACGACCTGGTGGCGGCGGCGCATCGGCTTTCCGGGCTGCCGGCGGTCGCCGCCGTCGGCAAGTACGACGCCACGCTGGCGGCCTCGGTCGCGCTCAAGCGGCTGACCAGCGAGCTGGTGGGCCGCTTCGCCTCAGCGGCGGTCGCGGCCACCCGGGCGACCGCAGGCCCCGGACGGCTCGCCCGCTACCAAACCGACTTGCAGGTTCCCGAGGTGGTGCGCGCCGAGGTTGCGCTGCTCAAGACCCTGGCGCTGCAGTTCATCATGTCCGATGCGCGTCATCAGGAACGTCAGCGCTCGCAACGTGAACGCATCCATCGGGTGGCGCACTGGCTGCTGGCCGGAGCGCCTCGGACCCTCGACCCGCTGTTCGTGCCCGGGTTCAACACCGCCGCCGACGACGGTGAGCGGCTGCGGGTCGTCGTCGACCAGATCGCTTCATTCACCGAGGGACGGCTGGAACGCATCGAGACCCACCAGGCGTGAACCGCGACGATAGGTAAGGCACCCCGGCCGCACTAGGCTGCGGTTTATGTCCAAGCACACCAATGCTGTTGTCGCCACGTTGTCCACCGTCGTCGCACTCAGCGCCTGCACCTCCCATCAGCAGTCGGGCACTTCGCCCTCTGGGCCCTCGTCGACGAGCGCTTCAAAGGGTGCCCAAACACTCAGCGCTGAACTGCACACCGCTGACGGTAGGTCGGTGGCCACTGCCACCTTCGACTTCGCCAATGGCTATGCCACTGTCACGGTGAAGACGACCGCCAACGGCATCCTGACGCCGGGACTCCACGGCCTGCACATCCACGAGATCGGCAAATGCGAGCCCAACTCGCCCGATCCGATGGGCGGTGCGCCCGGCGACTTCATGTCGGCCGGCATGCACTACCAGGCGCCGGGGCACACCGGGGAACCCCCCAGCGGTGACCTGTCGACGCTGGAGGTCCGCAACGACGGCGCCGCCTACCTGGTGACCACCACCGACGCGTTCACCAGGGACGACCTGTTGGCAGGCAACAAGACAGCCCTCATGTTGCACGGCGGGGACTACGGTCCAGACGCCGAGAAGCGCATCGCGTGCGGCGTGATCGGCACCGGTTAGCGCCGATACAGTTCATCTTCGGAGCATCGTCGGGCGGCGGCTCTACACTTGGCCGATGGCTGGCCGTATCTCTGATCGCGATATCGCCGCCATCCGCGAACGAGTGCGCATCGACGAGGTCGTCGGCGACTACGTCCAGTTGCGTCGCGCAGGTGCGGATTCCCTGAAGGGCCTCTGCCCGTTCCATGACGAGAAGTCGCCGTCGTTTCACGTGCGGCCCAATCACGGTCACTTCCATTGCTTCGGCTGTGGTGAGGGCGGTGACGTGTACGCGTTCGTCCAGAAGATCGAGCACGTCAGCTTCGTCGAGGCCGTCGAAGTGCTGGCCGACCGGATCGGATACACGATCACCTACACCGGCGCTGCCACCAGTGTGCAGCGTGACAGGGGCAGTCGCAGTCGGCTCATCGCCGCCAATGCCGAGGCGCAGGCGTTCTATGCGGCGGCGCTGGAGTCCCCGGAGGCACAACCGGCGCGCAATTATCTGACCGAGCGGAATTTCGACGCCGACGCGGCGCGGCACTTCGGCTGCGGATTTGCGCCGTCGGGCTGGGATTCGCTGACAAAGCATCTGCTGCGCAAGGGTTTTGAGTTCAAGGAGCTCGAGACCGCAGGTCTGTCGCGGGAAGGTCGCCGCGGCCCGATCGACCGGTTTCACCGCAGGTTGTTGTGGCCGATCCGGTCATCGGCGGGAGAAGTGATCGGGTTCGGGGCGCGGCGGCTGTTCGAGGACGATCCGATGGAAGCCAAGTACGTCAACACGCCGGAGACGTTGCTGTACAAGAAATCATCGGTGCTGTTCGGTATTGATCTGGCCAAGCGCGACATTGCCAAGGGGCATCAGGCCGTCGTCGTCGAGGGCTACACCGACGTGATGGCGATGCACTTGGCCGGAGTGACGACGGCGGTCGCCTCCTGCGGCACCGCGTTCGGTGACGAGCACCTGGCGATGCTGCGCCGATTAATGATGGATGACAACTTCTTTCGCGGTGAGATGATCTACGTGTTCGACGGCGACGAGGCGGGCCGGGCGGCGGCGCTCAAGGCGTTCGGCGGCGAGCAGCATCTGGCGGGTCAGTCCTTCGTCGCGGTCGCCGCCGACGGTATGGACCCGTGTGATCTGCGGCTGGCGTCTGGCGACGGCGCGCTGCGGGATCTGGTGGCGCGGCGAACTCCGTTGTTCGAGTTCGCGATTCGCGCTGCGCTGAGCGAGGTGGACTTGGAAAGCGCCGAGGGCAGGGTGGCCGCACTGCGCCGATGCGTGCCGACGGTCGCCCAGATCAAAGATCCGACGCTGCGTGACGAGTACGCGCGCCAGCTGGCGGGCTGGGTCGGCTGGTCGGATGTCGCGCAGGTGCTCGGCCGGGTGCGTGAGGAGGCGAAGAACCCCACCAGCCAGAGCCGTGCCAAGCCCCGTCGTACTGCCGCAACCGAGGCCGACACACGCGTGCCGGCATTCACCGCCCTTCGTCCCGACCCCCGCGACCCCACGCTGTGGCCCCAGCGTGAGGCGCTCAAGTCGGCGTTGCAGTACCCGGCGCTGGCCGGGCCGGTGTTCGACACTCTGACGGTGGAAAGCTTCACCCATCCCGGCTACGCCGCGGTGTGCATGGCGATCGGGGCGGCCGGCGGGACCGGGACCGGTGTCGGTGGGGCGGAGTGGCTCGATGCGGTGCGCCAAAAAGCCCCATCGCCGGCGGCTGCCGGGCTGGTCAGCGAGCTTGGCGTCGAGACGATCCGTGTCGACGACGACGACAAGCTGCCGCGCTATATCGCCGGCGTGCTGGCCCGCCTGCAGGAGGTCTGGATCGGCCGTCAGATCGCGGAGGTCAAGTCGAAACTGCAGCGCATGTCGCCGGTGGAGCAGGGTGACGAGTACCACGCCCTGTTCGGGGACTTGGTCGCGATGGAGGCATATCGGCGCAGCCTGCTGCAGCAGGCCAGCGGCGACGACCTCACCGCCTGAGCGATTCGCGGTTAGGTGGCCCTGCGCGGCTTTTGGGGCTCGACCACAGCGGTCTCGTCGTCGATCTCGGTCAACGTCACCATTCGCGTGTCGGGCGAGACCCGATTCGCGATGGTGCGTCGTCCTCCCTCGATTACCGATTTGGCGACGGGACTGCTGGTCAGGGCGCGGTAGGTGCCGACGATCTGTTCGTAGCGACGCCGTCCGGCCTTCGCGCCCAACACATAGCCGAGTCCCAGGACGACGACATACCGGATCAAAGCTGTCCCTCCTGACGTTGCTGCGATGCGTCCATCCTGCCCCATGCTCGAGGGCAGGCGCCCCTCGGCGGGCGATCAGTCTGCTTGGGCGTCGGCACGCAAGTACGCTAGAGTCGTCCAGCGATCCGCGCGAGCGTGCGCGCGGACACCAGCAGTCCCCTGTAGCTCAATTGGCAGAGCGTTCGGCTGTTAACCGATAGGTTCCTGGTTCGAGTCCAGGCGGGGGAGCAGGTCTTTGCGCAGGTCAGACCATGTATCTAGACCTGCAAAGCAAGCTTTGTGCCCTACGTGTGGCTTTCGGACGCAAACGGTCCGCCGGCTTCTCCACTCATTCACCAACCAGTGAGTCGGAGGCACAGCAAATGAACACCACGGCCGATGAGGTCAACAGCTTGTCGGACCCCGACGCGAACATCGACGCATGAAGCGCTTAACGGTGGCGTCCTGGCTGGCACCCTCACCCCGCCCCGGATACCAGATACCGACGCAGGCAGGGCCGGTGCTCCCAGGCGCCCAGGTCTACCCTCCGCGGTGCCCGGCGGCCATGCTGGCATGTGGGTTCCGGTACGACCCTGGGACCGGGACTTGGAACGCGCCGTCGGGAACCGGATCGTCCTAGTCCACGTCTGAATAAGGGACTCGGCCCGCCACGGCTCTCTCCACGTGGCGGGCCGCACCCGAGCCCTGGGTTACCCCGGGGAGATCGTCCGTCGCGCCGGCTTCTGCCAACGGACCAGGATGGTGCCTCCCTGCGGCAAGTAGCTGTCGGTCGGCATGAGCACCTCCATGTCTTCGTCGGTGCTGTTAAACATTCCCGAGTCGATGCCGTGGGTTACCCCGGCGACATCGTCCGTCGCGCCGGCCTCTCCCAACAGAGCAGGGATGTATCCCATGAGTTCTTCTCCCTTAAGCCGTATGAGTGACCCCTTGGAGGGGGGCGAATGGCTACCGTTCGATGGTGCCGCGAAGCAGTTGCAACTGACGCGAGTAGTCCACTACTGGTCTTGTTTCGGCGTCATACCTGCGCCATAGGAACCAGATCGCCTACCGCCCGTTACACGTCCCTGTGATCGCGTACCAGCGGCCCGCAAAGTATTCGCAATCACCAGTGTTTCCGCCGCCGCCCGCGCAATGGCCGAAACCGGATCTCGTTACCTCGAACGCGGATGATCTATTCCTGATGCATATCGAGGCCGATGGACTGCCCTACACGAAGAGTCAGCGCGCGGGGGCCATCGTCACGCGTCACGCGATAACGCGGTATTCAATGACACGAAGACATAGGCTGCACGTTTGACCAGACAAAGCGGCTGGTCCTTCGATTCCCTGATCGGCGTATGCCAGGACACGCGCCCTACGGACTGACCCACAGAAACCCCACGATAGGACACCTTGAAATGAAAACAGTCTCAACCATTCTGGCTACTGCGGCGGTCGCGTTGTCGGTGATCGTCGCCCCGGTGGCTAGCGCAGCGGGGCCGTGCGCCTATGTTGGTACAGCGGAGGAGGGCGCTCACGCGCAGGAATGCACGTCCTGCCTAAACTCCCACGGCAACAGCCCTAATTCGGCGATGCTCTGTGGTAAGCCGTACTTCTACCGGCCAACCTGCGCTCAAGGGGTCGTCTGCGGCAACGCATTCCGCACCGAGGGGCCGTGCCAATACGCGGGTACGGCGCAAGGCGGCGGCGCTAACGGGCAAGCCTGCCAAGCGTGCGTAAACTCCCTTATGCCCAACCCGCAAGCGCCGAATCTCTGTGGCGCGCCACCACCGCGTGGTCCAGCGTGCGAGCAAGCCGGGGTGTGCGGCAACGCATATCGAACTGCCCCGGCATGCCCGCCCAATGCGCCGATAGCTGATTGCGTTCCGCCTGGCACGTTTCCTACGCCAGCGTTCGGGCCAACAGTGGATCCGACACAGTGCGACTCAACGTCGATCTACAACCGGACGATAGGGTCATGCGCGGCTTGCAATTACGGTAACGGGCAACTTAAGCCGCTAACCGTGCCGTGCGACCACAACGTCTAACTGCTAACCCACAGCAGAAAGCAGCGCCCCTGTCGGCATCATCACACGCCGGTATAAATGTCGGTGGCTCATCAAACATGCCCGCGATGATATCGCGGAATCACTTGCACAGGAATATCTTTCATTGCAGCGCATCCGTGCATTGCACGGGGCAGGGCATTTCACACTCGGCTTCTGCTACACGGCTCGCGCCGCAACGGTTTGGTGTTCCCTGCGCTAGCAAACAGGCGTGATGACTTCGAGTCCAGGCGGGCGCCTCGATCGTTGCGGCTCAGAGGCCGGGCGGAACCTATTTCGGGTTGAGCAGCATCGGTGGGGTGCGCAGCAGCGGGGGCGCCCCAGCCTGGTATTGCGGGCAGTAGACGTCAATGGCGGCCATGGCGAACTCCCGAGACGTTTCGATATTCGCCTGGCTGGAATTAACCCAAGCCCCGGCTTGGATGTCAGCGACGACCTCGTTGAACGGCTCACGGTGGCCGAGCGCCTGACAGACGTGGTGGCCGTCCCCGATCAGTGCGCCGGCGTCCGCCTCAGGGTTAACGCCGATTTGGTGCAGCGACGTAAGAAATTGCTGGTCAGGCGTGGGAGGCGGCGGCTCGGTGCTCGCTGACGGTGGTTCGGCGGTGGCGGCAGGTATGCCCCGCTCCCCGTACGGCGTCACCCCGAACCAAGCGACGACACCGGCCGTCCCCAGCGCCAGGACGATGGCGACACACCGCAGGAGGGCGCTGCGTGATCGGGATGACTGGAAGGGCGCGACGCCGGGCGCGTCGTCGCTGAGCGACCAAGCGCTGATGGCCTCGGTCTCTTCCGAGGGTGCTGCCGACGCCGTCTTCTCGCGCGGGACGCCATCTGCGTCCATGACTGAGAGTCTAGTTCGATGAATGCCCGGCCGTGGCGATTCAGTCTCACGGTGTGACCGGAACACAGCTCAGCCCTCTAGGCCCGCCGCGGCGAAGTGACGATGGTTCTGACCGGCGCGATGGCGCCAAAGCTGCTGTGGCGCAGATGGTTGAGGACGGTCGATCAGCTGATGCCGGGATCAGCCGCCGACATCACAGGTCGGGTTTGAGTCCAGGCGGGGCAGCAAACGTCTGTTACTGGCCTAGTGGCTTGGGACCAAGACCGGGGATCAGCGGCTGGGTGGTGTGCTGGCTCGACTTGCTCAAGTAGTCCGGGCAGTACGTGCTCGACGCAAGCGCCGCGAACTTCATGGCACCGCCGCCGTTCAATCCGGGGTTGCGCATGGCCAGCTCATCGACGACGTCCTTTTCCGATCGCCCCGAGATCATCATGTTGCAGGCCATTCGGCCCGCCGCGACGGCATCGGGGGCGCTGCGGTAGGTCATGCCCGCATTGTTGAGCGAGGCCAGAAAGTTTTGATCAGCAACAGGATCGTCCGGAACGGGGCCGGGAGGGGGGTCGGCCAGCGCTGGCACGGCCACGGCCACGCCGACGATGGCGGCCACGGTGGCAAGCATCAGAGGCAGTCGCATCGGACGATTATCGTCCACGTCGGTGCGATTGTCCTGTCGAGCCCGATTCGTCCGCTTCGTCGGGTATCGAGTCTGGTCGAGTCAAACCCTGGTCACCGGGCCCGGGTCACGATTCGATGGTGGGTTGTGACGGCCCTCCGGGTGGGGAGCGAAAAAAGATGATCTTCACGCAGCACTATCTGGACTGTTTGTCGCAGGGGTCTTATCTGATCGGGGATGAGACCACCGGCCGTGCGGTCGTGGTCGACCCTCGTCGCGACATCGATGACTACTTGAGCGAAGCCGCCGAACATGGCTTGCGCATCGAAAGGGTCATCGAAACCCACATCCACGCCGACTTTCTGAGCGGTCACCTCGAGCTGGCCGCCGCCACCGGGGCGCTGATCAGCTACGGCGAAGACGCCGACGTCGAGTTCCCGATCGAGCCGTTGCGGGACGGCCAGCGGATCTCGCTGGGCCAAGTCACCCTGGAGATTCTCGCGACACCGGGGCACACTCCCGAGTCGATATGCATCGTGGTCTACGAGAATGCCGACGATGAGGTGCCCTACGGGGTGCTCACGGGCGACACGCTGTTCGTCGGCGACGTGGGCCGTCCGGATCTGCTCGCGGACAACGGCCTGTCGGCGGAGACGTTGGCCCGGACGCTATACGGGTCACTGCACGACAAACTTCTGCAGCTGCCCGACGCTACGCGGGTTTTTCCCGCGCACGGCGCCGGATCGGCGTGCGGCAAGCAGCTGTCGAGCGAAACCAGTTCAACAATCGGTGAGCAGCGCCGGACCAACTATGCGCTGCAGATGATCGATGCCGACGAGTTCGTCGCCGCGCTCACCGAGGACCAGCCCCCGCGACCGCGGTACTTCGAGTTCGACTCGCTGCGCAACCGTGAGCAACATCCGCTGCTGGACGGAAATGCGCCGGCCCTGATGGACATCGACGAAGTCTGCACACATGCCCGGGCGGGCGCCATTTTGCTGGATGGCCGGGAGTCGGCCGACTATGCGTCCGGTCACTTACGCGGTGCGGTTAATGTGGGCCTGCGCGGGCGCTTCGCCGAATCTGTCGGTATCGTCGTGCCGCCCGATCGGGACATCGTCCTGGTCGGCGACCCTGCGCATGCGCAGGAATCCAAGACCCGCCTCGCCCGGGTAGGCTTCGACCGGGTAATTGGTCAATTACGCGATTTGCCAAGCGTTTTCACGCGGCGGCCAGATCTTATCCGGACCGCTTCCCGGCTGACCGGCGGGCAGCTAGCCGAACTGCGTAGCCTGCAGCCCGGTGTGCAGCTTGTGGATGTGCGCAACCCTGGTGAGACGGCGGACGGCGTCATCCCCGGAGCACGCGAGATCCCGCTGCCGGCACTGACCGATTCGATCGCCAGCCTCGATCAGACGGCCCCGGTGGTCGCTTACTGCGCAAGCGGTTACCGCTCGCTGGTGGCTGCGAGCCTACTTCGCGCTTCGGGCTTCGATGATGTATCGGACCTGATGGGCGGCTACGAAGCCTGGCAGGGCGCCGGCGCCGCGTGACGGCGCATCAGATGGAGAAGTCCTCGCCGTGCCACACTCCGGCCTCCGGCGGCCGGATGACGCGACCGGTCTGAGGGGTATTGGCCTGGGCCTCTAGCTTGGCCACCCTGGTCAGCAACGACTGCAGGCTGACGCCCACCAGGTCAGGCATCAGGGAGTCATCCGCGCTGCCCGGCCCGGCGCGGCTGATGATCTGCCCGGGAACCCCAACGACCACGCTGCTCGACGGCACCTCTTTGACCACGACGGCGTTGGCGCCGATCCGGCTGTCGTCGCCGATCTTGATCGCGCCGAGGACCTTAGCGCCCGCGCCGATGATCACCCGGTCACCGATAGTCGGGTGGCGTTTTCCGGTGTCGTTGCCGCTGCCGCCGAGTGTGACGCCGTGGTAGATCGTGACGTCGTCGCCCACTTCGGCTGTTTCTCCGATCACCACACCGGTGGCGTGGTCGATGAATAGGCCGCTGCCCAGGATCGCGCCGGGATGGATCTCGACGCCGGTCAGGATGCGGGTGAGCTCCGCAAAAACCCGCGCGGCCACTCGCGCGCCGCGGTTCCACAGCCAGTGGCTGATCCGGTGGCCCCATATCGCGTGCACGCCCGGATAGGCGAAGATGACCTGCAGCGTGCTGGGGACGGCCGGATCCCGCTCCTTGGCCGCCCGGATGTCCTGGCGTATCGCCGTCAGCATGGGCTACTCGGTCGCGTCCGCGAACAGCGGTGTGCTCAGATATCGTTCGCCGAAGTCGGGGAGCACGACAACGATGAGCTTTCCGGCGTTTTCGGGACGTCGGGCTACCTGCAGCGCAGCCACCGTCGCCGCACCCGAGGAAATACCGGCGAGCAGTCCCTCTTCGCGAGCCAGCCGCCGAGCCAAGTTAATGGCGTCGTCGTTGCCGACGGTGACGATCTCGTCGACCAGATCCAAGTCAAGAACCGGTGGGACGAATCCTGCCCCGATGCCCTGGATGGGGTGGGGTCCCTTCTGGCCGCCGGACAGCACCGGCGACGCGGCCGGCTCGACGGCCACGATCTGCACCGAGGGCTTGCGTTCCTTGAGGACCTGCGCGACACCGGTGATGGTCCCGCCGGTGCCGACTCCCGACACGAAGATGTCGATCTTGCCATCGGTGTCGCGCCACACCTCTTCGGCGGTGGTCTTGCGGTGAATCGCCGGGTTGGCCGGATTCTCGAACTGCTGGGGCACGAAATACCGTTGGTCGGTTTTGGCCAGTTCCTCGGCCTTGGCGATAGCGCCGGGCATGCCTTCGGCGCCCGGGGTCAGGATGAGTTCGGCGCCGTAGGCGAGCAGCAACTTCCGCCGTTCGACACTCATGGTTTCGGGCATGGTCAGCACGAGTCGATAGCCGCGTGCCGCCGCCACTTGCGCGAGAGCGATGCCGGTGTTTCCGCTGGTTGGCTCGAGGATGATGGTGTCGGGTCTGATCAGGCCGGCTTCCTCGGCCGCGTCGATCAGGGCCACCCCGAGACGGTCCTTCACGCTGGCCGCCGGATTGAACGATTCCAGCTTGGCGACAACATCCGCATCTACACCGTCGGTGACCCGGTTCAACCGGACCAGGGGTGTGTTTCCGATCAGTTGGGTGATGTTCTCAGCGATGCTCACAGTCGCCATCCCAGCGGATGTCGAAGTGGATTGCAACGTCAGCGGGTATCGCCAGGGCGACCGGTGTGAATCGCTGCGCCGCCCCCTCTAACGCCACTCCGGTCAGCACCCGCCCGGCGACGTTGTGCGCTGTCGTTGCGGTCAAGGTGGTCGTCGTCGTGCCCGGCGCCGGTCGGAGGTAGAAGTCGCTGCCCGGTTGAACTGTCCCATCGATCGTTGCGCCGTCCGCATCGATCAACGTGTGACCATCGGTTACCTTGAGCGTCAGGGGAATTCGAACTTGGAAGGGACCCACCAGGCCGGGTTCAGCAACTGCGTGAGTGGCGACGAGTCGTGGTTCGCCGGCTTCGCGCAGGACCGTGCTCGCCCCGGTGAGCAAGTAGTTGTAGAGGTGCACTACCCGGTCGGCGTTGCGGTAGTGCCGTGTGCCGGTGAGCCAGAAACCGACGTGACCGATGCCGGGTGCGCCGTTCTGGGTCGCAGCGATAAGTCGGTAGAAGCGGAAGCCGCGCCCACGGCGGCCGTGGCTACTCGATGACAAGGTGCTGCCCACACCCAGCGCGCGTTGGTAGCGGCCCTTGGCTGGATCGGTGATCAGCTGTGAACCCGAAACGTCATACCAGTCAACGCCGTTGGCTGACTTTTGCAATCGCAGGCTGACAGGGTCATCCGACGTGGTCCAGACCGAATAGCCGCCCAGTTGGGGTTGGCCGTCGAATTCATAGGTGATTACCGGCCCGGGACCCCTCTTCACCGCGACCGGAACGTTCAGTGGCTGGGTGTCCAGAGCCAGACCGTTGGTGAAGTACCAGATCGCGGCCTGGGTCGCCGCGATGGCTTCGTGCTCGCTGATGTTGGCTGCCCCCAACGGATAGCCGGCGGCGCGTAGTTGTCGGCTCAATTCGGCGGTTGTGGTGATCGGGAAGGAATGGCGCAGGATCCAGCCGATCTGGGCCTCGCGTCCACCACCGCGTAAGTGGGGCAGTGCCGACCAGGTTCCCAGCCGATAGCGCGACGGAAGGTGTGGCGCGATACCGGTGAAGTCCAGGGAGTAGGCGTCCAGGTTGGGGTTGAGCCTGATCAGGTCGGTGCGCGCGGTGGTGCCGTCAGTGAACACGATCCTGTCCACCGTGTGCGAATAGGTTCCGCCCCGGTAGCGGGTCATCCGGGGAAGTTCGTTCGCCGGCCGGACGAGGACGCGTCGGCGGGACGTCACCTGCGTCGGCGCGGGTAGGGATAAAACAGTCATGGGTCTGGTTGATCTTCCTGGGAGAGTGCAATCGCGCGCGATTTGGTAACGCCGCAAGGTCTGGCATGGCCGCCCGCTTGCGGGATAAATGCGCGACGATTTGAACGTCAGATGGGCGTCAGGAAATCAACAACAACAACAACAGAGCACGATGAGGCAGCGCGAGGGGACAAAGCGCAGCGGTGCAGCCTGTTGCATGCACTTCACTATAAGGCATGATTCTGAGCGGGCTTATTTTGGCTACATTCGCCCCCACGCGTTGAAAAAATCTCGGTGAGTTTTACACTTGCCTAGGCTCGGCGCGGCGCTCTCAGTCGGCCGTCACTGGACCGACACGCCTCATTTTTCGACCAAGACGGAAGGACCACGATGACCTCGGCCCAAAACGAGTCTCAGGCGCTTGGCGATCTCGGTGCCCGGCAGCTCGCGAACGCAACAAAGACTGTTCCGCAGCTCTCGACGATCACCCCGCGCTGGTTGCTCCATCTGCTCAGTTGGGTGCCGGTGGAAGCCGGTATCTACCGGGTCAACCGGGTGGTCAACCCCGAGCAGGTCGCGATCCACGCCGACGAGGGCGTCGGTACTGAGGAGCCGTTGCCCGAGACGTACGTCGACTATGAGACCAACCCCCGCGAGTACACGCTGCGGACCATCTCCACGCTGCTCGATATCCACACTCGGGTGTCCGACCTGTACTCCAGCCCGCACGACCAGGTGACGCAGCAGCTGCGGCTGACCATCGAGACGATCAAAGAGCGCCAAGAATCCGAACTGGTCAACAGCCCCGAGTACGGTCTGCTCGCGCAGGCGACTCCCGAGCAGACCATCAAAACGCTGGCCGGTGCTCCCACGCCCGATGACCTCGATGCGTTGATCACCAAGGTCTGGAAAACGCCCAGCTTCTTCCTGACACACCCACTCGGCGTCGCCGCGTTCGGTCGCGAGGCCACCCGTCGCGGCGTGCCGCCGGTGGTGGTGAGCCTGTTCGGCGCACAGTTCATCACGTGGCGCGGGATCCCTATCATCCCGTCGGACAAGGTGCCGGTGGAGAAGAGCAAGACGAAGTTCATCCTGGTGCGCACCGGCGAGGAGCGCCAGGGCGTCGTGGGGCTGTTCCAGCCCGGCCTGGTCGGCGAGCAGGCGCCGGGGTTGTCGGTGCGGTTCACCGGCATCAACGAATCGGCGATTGCCCGATACCTGGTCACGCTCTACACGTCTTTGGCTGTGCTGACCGACGACGCGCTCGCCGTGCTCGATGGCGCCGCCGTAGACCAGTTCCATGCCTACAAGTGAGTACCGAGCGGTAGACGCCGAAAGCGACTTGCCCATCAGCGCTGCAGAACTCGCCGTGCTGGCCAACCAGCTTTATGCGGCCAGCGTCCGTCCGGGATTCGACAGTCCGCCGCAGTCGGCACCGGTCGCGCCGCGCGGCAACGTGCCGGACACCACGGCGGCCGCCTCGGCCGGGCAGACCGTGGCGGGCGCAGCGGATGCGTACCCAACGCCGGTCCCGCTGGTGGGTGCCGGGGACATCTACGTCCCGGCTCCGACGTCTCCCGAACCCGAACTCCCGCCGCAAACGGTGCCGGTCGCCCCGCGCGGCAACGTACCCGACACGACGGCCGCGCCGTCGGCGGCCGAAACGACAGGCAGCGTCGCGGATCCCTATTTGCCGACCGGCGATCTGGCCGCCTTCGCAGTGCCGACCGAGGGCATCGTGCCCACGGTGCCCGGGGTGTTGGCCGGCACAGTGCCGACGGTCCCGGTGGCTCCCCGCGGCTCAGCGCCGTTCTGGTTGCCGGAGGCTCCGTCGGTGCCCGAGCTGGGCTGGTCTGATGCGCCGCCGGTCGCGCCGCATGCGGCGGACGGCGACGAACACAACTATCACTTCCTGACCGCGGCCGACCCGGTGCCCCAGTTGCCCGACGAGCACGAGGTTTTCGACGTCAACGCCGTGCGGGCGGACTTTCCGATCCTGAAGGAGACCGTCCACGGAAAGCCGCTGATCTGGTTCGACAACGCGGCGACCACCCAGAAGCCGCAAGTGGTCATCGACCGGCTGTCGCATTTCTACGCCCACGAGAACTCCAACATTCACCGCGCCGCCCACGAGTTGGCGGCGCGGGCCACCGACGCCTACGAAGAGGCGCGCGACACGGTGGCCGAATTCATCGGCGCGCCGTCGGCCGACGACATCGTCTTCGTGCGCGGCACCACCGAGGCGATCAACCTGGTGGCGCACGCCTGGGGCGGCAAACACCTGCAGCCTGGCGACGAGATCGTCATCACGCATCTGGAGCACCACGCCAATATCGTTCCCTGGCAACTGATTTCACAGAAAACGGGAGCGATCCTGAAGTGGGCGCCGATTGACGACGCGGGCAACCTGTTGCTGTCGGAATTCGAGGAGCTGCTGGGTCCGCGGACCAAGCTGGTAGCCGCCAGCCAGGTCTCCAATGCGCTGGGCACGGTGGTCCCGGTCGACAAGATCGTCGAGGTGGGTCACCGCTACGGCGCGCGGGTGCTGATCGACGGCGCCCAGTCGATCCAGCACATGCCGGTCGACGTCGCTGAACTCGGCGCGGATTTCTTCGTGTTCTCCGGGCACAAGATCTACGGCCCCACCGGGATCGGTGCGCTCTATGGCACCGAGGAAGCGCTCACCGAAACACCGCCGTGGCAGGGCGGCGGCCACATGATCGCCGACGTCACGACGGAACGTTCGCTGTATCAGGGGCCGCCGACCAAGTTCGAGGCCGGCACCGGCAATATCGCCGACGCCGTCGGGCTTGCCGAGGCATTGCGCTATGTCGAGCGGTTGGGCATTGAGCGCATCGCGGCCTATGAGCACGCCTTGCTCGAGTACGCGACACCGCGGCTGGCTGACATTCCCGGCGTTCGCCTCGTCGGCACTGCAACCGAGAAGGCCAGCGTGTTGTCGTTCGTACTGGCCGGACACGAGCCGCTCGAGGTGGGCAAAGCGCTCAACGCCGAAGGCATCGCGGTGCGCGCGGGCCACCACTGCGCCCAGCCGGCACTGCGGCGCCTGGGACTCGAGGCGACCGTTCGCCCGTCGTTCGCGTTCTACAACACGTTCGAGGAGATCGACGTCTTCCTCAACGCGGTACGCCGGATCGCGGAGGGCGGCACCAACGTCGGCTGAGCCCTTCGACCGAAGGGCCTGTTCGCACGACGTATTCGGCTCAGCTGAGCAACGAATTGCTTGGCGACGCCTGGGCTGATCGTCGGGTGGTATCGCGCTGGTCAGATTTCTTCTGGTTGATTCCAACCCTCGCACCGATGGCGCGATATCCGTAAGTTTCCGACGTGGTCTGTGTGTGCAGTCAAGAAGCGGCGTCGATGTCGCGCGGCCGCACGCGTCCATACCTGCAGATAGCCGGGTGACCCAAAGCTTTCCCCTTCAGACAGAGGAGCGCGATGAGCCGTATCCATTATCGGCAGGACGAGCAAATCCGATGAGCGCTTTGGTCACAGCAAAACCAGCAACCGCCCGAAACGACTTTTTCGTAGCTAACCTGCAATTACTGCGTTCGGTCGCGCAGTGGCCGTTGACTCTACGTAAGGCGCATGAGCAAATTTCGCTTATGCTCGCTCATGTCGAATATGTCGACTTTCCGGACCGAGAGTCCACTAATCCGGACACGGGGCATCGGGGCGGGGACAGGATGAGATCATTGTCACGCCGTCATGGCTACCGGCGGATCGGGTAGGCCGGTGTCCACAATCTCTTCAGCGCTGACCAAATCAGGTGCTGCCTGGTCGAAGCCCGCCATCGCCGTGGGCGATTTCGTCGTCCTGGCCGGCGAAACTTTCGCCGCCATGTTCCGCCGACCCTTCGCCTGGCGCGAGCTGATCGATCAGATCTGGTTCGTGGCAAGGGTTTCGATCGTCCCGACGGTGGTGTTGTCGATTCCCTACACCGTCTTGATCGTTTTCACGTTGAACATTGTGCTGATCGAGGTCGGGGCCGGCGACCTGTCCGGTGCCGGTGCAGCGCTTGCTTCGGTCACCCAGGTGGGCCCGGTGGTCACGGCGATCGTCGTCTCGGGCGCGGCCTCCACCGCGATGTGCGCTGATCTGGGCGCCCGGACAATTCGCGAGGAGATCGACGCGATGAAGGTCATCGGCGTCAACCCCATCCAAGCCCTGGTGGTGCCCCGCGTGATCGCCGCGACTTTCGTTGCGCTGATGCTTTATTCGGTGGTCGCGGTGGTGGGACTCTCGGGGAGCTACTTTTTCGTGGTATACGTCCAGCACGTCACGCCGGGGGCATTCGTGTTCGGCATGACACTGCTCACTGGCCTCCCTCAGGTGATCGTATCTCTGGCCAAGGCAACACTTTTCGGTCTCTCAGCCGGTCTGATTGCTTGTTATAAGGGACTGTCGGTCGGCGGCGGGCCGACCGCCGTCGGCAACGCCGTCAACGAGACCGTGGTGTTCGCATTCATGGCCCTGTTCCTCATCAACATTTTGGCCACCGCATTCGGTGTGAAGGTGGCTCCATGACCGCGACAGAAACGGACGAGACCGTACCCGGCAACCAAAGCCGGCCTCGGGCGGTCGGCGCAACCCCGAGACGTAAGGAACGCCAACGCAAGACCGCGGAGGATGAGCGCAAACCCCTACCCGGCAGCGAGGCCCTGGCTCGAGTGGTCGACGCGACCCGGACTCTCGGTGAGCAGACGGCCTTCTATGGCAACGCGCTCAGATTCACCGTCGACGCCGTCCGCCGCTACCCCGGGGAGGTGCTGCGGCTGATCGCCGTCATGGGGATGGGCACCGGGGCGCTCGCCGTCATCGGCGGCACGGTGGTCATCGTCGGATTTCTGACGCTGACCACCGGCGCGTTGATCGCCGTACAGGGCTACAACACGCTGTCCAACGTCGGGATCGAGGCCCTCACCGGATTCCTGGGGGCTTTTCTCAATGTTCGATTCATCGCGCCGGCAACTGCGGGCGTGGCGCTGGCCGCCACCATTGGTGCCGGGGCGACCGCGCAACTCGGGGCCATGCGCATCAACGAAGAGATCGACGCGCTGGAGGCGATGGCCATCCGGCCGATCACTTACCTGGCATCAACCCGCATTGTGGCGGGAGTTCTAGCGGTCATCCCGATCTACACCGTTGCCGTACTGATGTCGTTCCTGGCGACCCGGTTCGGCACGACGATCATCTACGGGCAGTCCCGCGGCGTGTACGACCACTACTTCTCGTCGTTTCTGCACCCCACTGACATGTTGTGGTCGTTCAGCGAGGCGCTAGCGATGGCGGCCGCGGTGATGGCGGTGCACACCTACTACGGGTACACGGCGACCGGCGGTCCGGCCGGCGTCGGCGAGGCGGTCGGTCGCGCGGTGCGCACCTCGATTACCGCCGGGGTTTTCATCCTGCTGACCATCACACTGTCGGTGTACGGGCAGTCCGGCAACTTCCACCTGTCAGGGTGACGGCATGAGCAACGCGCCCCGGCGGGGGGGAATCGATCCGATTTGGTGGGCCCCGGTGCTGCTTCTCGTAGTCGTCGCAGTGAGCACTCTGACCGCACTGATGTTCTCCGGAACACTACGCAAAACCATCCCGCTCACTGTCATTTCGGACAGAGCCGGCCTGGTCATGGAGGACGGCGCGAAGGTGAAGTTGCGCGGCGTCCAGATCGGTGAAGTGGCGACGGTGGATTCCTACGCCGATCCGGCCGGCACCCATCTTTCCAAGCTGAAACTGAAGATTTTCCCGAATGAATTCCGTTACCTACCAAGCAACGTCGAGGCAGAGATCAAGTCAAGCACCGCGTTCGGTGCGAAGTACGTCGATCTCATCGTTCCTTCTGACGGCGCCAGCCATCGACCACTAGTAGCGGGTGCTGTATTACGCAGCCGCAACGTGACCGTTGAGGTCAACACCGTGTTCGAGAACCTTGAGTCGATAGTCCGCGCCATCGACCCGGCGAAGTTGAACGGTGTGCTGTCGGCCGTGGCGGAAGGGGTGCGTGGCAAGGGTGATCGCATCGGTCAGGCGATCACCGAAGGCAATAGAGCCCTGCTCGCCGTGAACCCGAAAATGCCTACCGTTCGGCGAGATTGGCAGCTATTCGGCAAGACCACCCAGGCGTACTCGGATGCGGCACAGGACATCCTGGCGACCCTGGATTCGGTTTCGACGACGAGCGTCACGATCGCGAAAAATAAGACCGCGCTCGACGAGGTGCTTCTTGCCGCGATCGGATTCGCCGACTCGGGCGTCAACACGATCGGCGGGAATCAGCCGAACCTGATCAGCGCGATCAACCTCGTGGCGCCCACCTTCGAGCTGCTGAACAAATACTCGCCGACCTACACCTGCACGTTCCAGGGAGCCCAGTGGTACCTGGAGCACGGCGGCAGAGACGCAATGGGGGGCAACGGCAAATCCCTCATGATCGACGGCGGGCTGCTATTCGGCGACGACCCGTACCGCTATCCCGACAACCTGCCTCTCGTACAGGCCAAGGGCGGCCCCGGTGGAAGGCCGAGTTGTGGCTCGCTGCCCGACGCGAGCGCGAACTTCCCGGTGAAGTACCTGGTCACCGACACCGGATTCGGTACCGGCTTGGATATCCGACCTAATCCCGGCATCGGCTTCCCCGGTTACAACAACTACTTCCCGTACACCAAGGGGACACCGCAGCCGCCGTGGATTCGCTTCCCCGGCCCGCCGGCACCAGGCTTGGCGCCGGCCTACCCCGGACAACCTCCGTCCGGGGCGCCGGACTATGCGGGGGCCGCGACGCCGCCGGCGCCCCCTGCACCGCCCGGACCCTGACCGCCGAACGAACAAGGAACAGCGATGAGACGCAGGACCATTCGCGCTGCTACGCGTGTGGCGTTGTTCACCGTTGTGTGCCTTGTCTTCGTCTTCATTCTGGTGACAGTGTTCGGGCAGTTCCGGTTTGACACCCGCTCCTCCTACAGCGCGGTCTTCTCGAATGTCTCAGGCCTCAAAGGCGGCAACTTCGTCCGCATCGCCGGCGTCGAGGTGGGAAAGGTCAAAGGCCTCAAGCTGCGGAAGGATGGGACGGTCAACGTCGACTTCGCCATCGACAGGGGGCTGACGCTCACTGAAGGGACCAAGGCGGCGGTGCGCTACGAAAACCTCATCGGCGACCGCTATCTGTCGCTCGAAGAAGGCGCTGGCTCGACGCGGAAGTTGTTACCAGGAGCCACGATTCCGTTGGCTCGGACTTCTCCCGCGCTCGACGTCGACGCTCTCATCGGCGGCTTCCGGCCGCTGTTCCGGGCGTTGGATCCCGATCAGGTCAACGCATTGTCCGGCCAGTTGCTCAGGGTGTTCCAGGGCCAGGGGGCCACGATCTCGTCGGTGCTTGGCCAGACGTCTGCGCTCACCACCACGCTGGCCAACCGGGACAAGCTCATCGGCGACGTGATCACCAACCTGAACACCGTGCTGCACACCTTCGGCGCTCGGGACAAACAGTTCTCAGACGGCCTGGGCAAGCTGTCTCAACTTGTCGGGGCACTAGCCGAACGTAGGACCGATATCACCAACAGTGTGGCCTACATCAACGCCGCGACGGGATCCGTTGCCGACCTGTTGACGACCGCTCGCCAACCGATCAGGGACACCGTTGTGCAAACCGACCGGTTCGCAGGGCAAGTCGAGGCCGATCACGACTACGTCGATGACCTTGTCAAAACCCTTCCCGACGCCTATCAGGTGCTGTCCCGCAACGGTCTTTACGGCGATTACTTCGGCTTCTACATCTGCGATGTGATTCTCAAGCTGAACGGAAAGAACGGCCAGCCGGTGTTCGTCAAGCTGGTGAGCCAAGCTAGTGGGCGGTGCTTGCCCAAATGACCTCGGTGACAAGCGCTTTGAAGGACAAGCTGAAGCGGCGCAGTATCAAGCCGCTCGCCGACCGCAACCGGATCACGGTCGGAGTGGTCGGGATCCTCATCGTTGTTGCCTTGGTGGTCGCCGTCTTCTCCTACGACAAGATCCCGTTCATCAGTGGCAAGTCGAGTTATACCGCATATTTCACCGAGGCCGGTGGGATCAAGTCGGGCAGCGACGTGCGAGTGTCAGGACTCTCCGTCGGCAGGGTGTCCAGCGTCAAACTGGATGGGACGAAGGTGAAGGTCAGCTTCACCGTCGACGACGACGTCGCCCTGGGGGATCGCACCGAGGCGTCAATCAAAACCGAGACCGTGCTCGGCACCAAAATGCTGGAGATAACCCCACGTGGTGACGGCAAACTGAGCGGCGCCATCCCGGTTGAGCGAACCCGCTCGCCCTATGACCTACCGACCGCGCTGGGCGACTTGACCAGCACCATCAGCGCTTTGGACACCACGAAGCTGTCCTCGGCGCTCACCACATTGGCCGATACCTTCAAGGACACCCCACCCGACCTGAAGGTCGCGCTGGAGGGGGTGGCACAGTTCTCCAGCACGCTCGACGACCGTGACGCCAAACTGCGCAACTTACTGGGCAACGCGAACAAGGTCACCGCGGTGCTGGCCAAGCGCAGCGATCAGATCGCCGGCCTCATCGTCAACGCCAACGCGCTACTGGCCGAGCTTCTCACGCAACGCAACGCGGTCGACGCGTTGATGATCAACCTCGGCGCCGCGGCGCGGCAGATATCCGCCGTGGTGAACGACAACCGGACGCAACTGAAGCCGGCCCTGGACAAGCTCAACGGTGTGCTGTCGATTCTGGACAACCGCAAGCAGGAACTGCAGCGCACGTTGTATCTGCTTCCGAAATATGCGATGTCGTTCGGCGAAGTGCTGGGATCCGGGCCCTTCTTCAAGGCCTCTTTGGTCAACCTGGCACCGGGACAACTCGTGCAGCCGTTCACCGACGCGGCGTTTTCCGATTTGGGGCTTGATCCCAATGTGCTGCTGCCGTCGCAACTTACCGACCCGGGCAACGGCCAGCCCGGTCTACCGCCGCTGCCGCCACCCTATCCTCGCACCGGGCAGGGTGGCGAGCCGAGACGGTCGATACCGGATGCGATCACCGGGAACCCGGGCGATCAACCGTGCAGTGCGCCCGGCAGGCCGGGAGCCCCTGGCTGCTACCCGTACCGGCAGCCGCCGCCGGCGCCGCCCCCGGGTGGGCCTCCTCCAGGGCCCCCGGCGGATCTGAAGCCACCGCCCAAGCCGACGCCGGTGTATGTGCCGGCGCCTGGCGAAGTGCCTGCGAGCGGGGGTCACTGATGGCGTTCGCCAATGTCGGCACGTGGATTGGGAACCATCGACGCGCCGTGACGATCGGGACTGCGGTCAGCCTGGTCCTGACCCTGCTCGTCGGGATCAGCATGATGGTCACGCCGTGGTGGAAGAGCGTGAACAGAAACACCTACGTCGCCTACTTCAGCAACACCAACGGCATCTACACCGGCGACGAAGTTCGTATCCTCGGCGTCGCGGTGGGGACCGTGGAGCAGATCGACCCGCAACCCCAGGCGGCAAAGGTCACGTTCACCGTTGACTCGGAGTACCCGGTGCCCGCCGACGTCCGCGCGGCGATCCTGTCGCCGTCACTGGTCACCGCGCGGGCGATTCAGCTCGTTCCGGTCTACTCCGGTGGTCCGAAACTGGCTGACGGCGCGACCATTCCCGAGGAACGAACCGCAGTTCCCGTCGAGTGGGACGACCTGCGCCGGCAGCTGGAGAAGCTGACCGACTCCCTGCAACCCACTACCAAAGGTGGGACAAGCCCCCTGGGCGAATTCATCAACACCTCAGCGGCCAACTTCCGCGGCGAAGGTGATACCGCGCGGGACACCGTCATCAAGCTCTCCCAGGCGGTTTCGGCGCTCGGCGACCACAGCACCGACATCTTCAGCACGGTGCGCAACCTGCAGCTGTTTGTATCCGCGCTGACCTCGAGCAGTGACTTGCTGGCCTCGTTCAACAAAAACCTGGCCAACGTCACAACGGTGATGACCAATACTCCCAATGAGTGGGGACAGGCGATGCAGGGCTTGGACACTGCCGTCAACGACCTGCGCCCCTTCGTCGCCGACAACCGAGAGGCCATCGGCACCACCTTCGACCACCTCAACGCCATCACCGCGGCGCTGAACGACAGCCGTCGTGACATCAAGCAAACCCTGCACGTTGCACCGGACGTCTTCCAGAACTTCCTCAACATCTATCAACCGGCGCAAAGCGCGGTCACCGGGATTCTGGCGCCGGTGAACTTCGCCGACACCGTCCAATTCCTCTGCGGTTCAATCGAGTCCGCATCCCGCATAGGGGCAAAGCAGTCAGCGCGACTGTGTGAGCAGTATCTGGCTCCGATCATGAAGAACCGCCAGTACAACTTCCCGCCGATCGGCCTCAACCCATTCGTGGGTGCCTCGGCACGGCCCAACGAGATCACCTACAGCGAAGACAAGCTCAATCCGCACATACCGCCCCCGGGTGCCCAGCCCGCCAACGACACCAGCGCAGCACCTTCGTCGCCCCAAGCGCTGCCAGGGGGCAGCACACCGCCACCGGCGGCCGTGGTTCGCTCCACCGACCCTAGCCAGGGTCTGCAAGGATTGATGGTGCCTGCGCCGGCACCCGTGCCACCGAGAGGCACGCCGTGAGACGCACAGTGGTCGCAGGGCTTGTCGTTTCATGCTTGTGCATGCTGACGGGTTGTGGCTGGAAGGGCCTCAACACGCTGAAGCTGCCGGGAACCGAGGGCATCGGCAAGGGCGCGTACACCATTCAGGCGCAGTTGCCCGACGTGGTCGTCATCCAGCCGAACACCCGGGTACGTGTCGCCGACGTCAACGTCGGCAACGTCACCAAGATCGAGGTTCAGGACTGGCATGCGTTGGTGACCATGCGGATCAACGGCGATATCCATTTGCCGGCGAACAGCACCGCCAAGGTGGGCCAGACCAGCTTGCTGGGGTCCATGCACATCGAGTTGGCGCCGCCGACCGACGAGCCACCGCAAGGTGAACTCAAGAATGGCTCGGTGATTCCACTCTCGAGAGCCGCGACGTATCCGACCACCGAGCAGACCCTCGCCTCGGTGGCGATTCTGCTCAATGGCGGCGGGCTGGGTCATATTCAGGAGATCACCCAGGCGTTCGCAACGGCCTTGACCGGCCGTGAAAAGGAAATGCGCAGCCTGCTGAGCCAACTGGATATCTTTATTACCCAGCTGCACGCTCAGACCGACGACATCATCACGGCGACCGAAAGTCTCAACTCGTTGGTCGGCCAGGTGGCCCAGGAGGATCAAACGGTCGACAAGGCGCTCACCACGATCCCGCAGGCGCTGGGTGTGCTGTCGGATTCACGAACGAAATTGGTGAACGCGATCGATGCGGTGGGCAAGTTCAGCGCCGTCGCCGCCTCGACGATCAATCAGACCAAAAAGTCACTCACGGACAATTTCCGCAACCTTGCTCCGGCCCTGCGGGAACTGGCTAACGCCGGGCCTGCTCTCACCAAAGGTCTGGATTTCCTGTCGACGCTCCCGTGGGTGAAGAGCACCGCCCCCAACTGGTTTCGGGGTGACTTCGCCAACATCACGCTCGTCGTCGACCTGACCCTGAGCCGCCTTGACAGCGGTTTCTTCACCGGGTCGAAGTGGGAGGGAAACCTCACCGAACTCGAATTGCAGTGGGGCCGCACCATCGGCCAGATGCCCAGCCCATACACCGCTGCCAACCCGTTGATCGCGCCCTACCACTGGGGGGGTTACTAGCATGGCGCGTTCGAGCACGCTGCGCCTGTCGCGTCGGGTGTGGACACAGTTGGCGATCCTCGCGTCGGTCACCATCATCGCCATCGGCGTCATGGCGTTCGGCTTCGTGAAACTGCCCGCGCTGTTGGGAATTGGCCGATACACGGTGACGGTCGACCTTCCGTCCTCCGGTGGGTTGTATCCGACGTCGGTGGTCAACTATCGCGGTAGCGAAATCGGCAGCGTCAAATCGGTCGATGTCACCCGCGACGGGGTTCGCGCCGTTCTTTCTCTCAACTCCGGCATCGCGGTACCTTCCGACGTGACCGCCGCAGTCCACAGCCGCTCGGCGGTCGGTGAACAGTTCCTCGAGCTGACACCACATTCCGGCAGCGCCGGCTACACCGGCCCGAAACTGCGCGACGGCGACGTCATTCCGGTCGGCAAGACACAAGTTCCCGTCGATATCGGATTCCTGCTCGACGCAACCAACAAGGCTCTGCAGGCGATTCCGCAGGACAATCTGCACACCGTCGTCGATGAAGCCTCCAAAGCCGTCGCGGGTTTGGGGCCGGACTTGTCCCGTCTCGTCGACGGTGGCACGGCGCTGGCGATCGACGCCGGCAAGACCAGCGATACCTTCTCCAAACTGATTGACGAGTTCCCGCCCGTCGCCGAATCCCAAGTGCGGACCAAAGATTCGATCGCGACCTGGGCGCGGCGGGTGAACGCGATCACTAGCCAGCTCAAGGCACAAGACAGCTCTTTCGCCGATCTGCTCAACGTTGGCGGCCCAGCACTTGATGAAGGCACCGCGCTATTCGACCGGCTGGCGCCCACGCTGCCGGTGCTACTGGCCAACCTGGTCAGTCTGGGCAAGATCGCGGTGGCCTACCGAAACGATCTCGAGGAACTGTTGGTTCTCTTTCCGCAGGGTACCGCGGTGATGTCGTCGATAATCGTGCCGGACATGGTTGACAAGCAGGATTACCGAGGCATCTACCTCGACTTCAACTTGAACCTCAACCTGCCGCCACCATGCAACGCCGGATTCCTTCCGGTGCAACAGCAGCGGATCCCGGTCAGGCAGGACTATCCCGACCGGCCCGCCGGTGAGTTGTACTGCCGCATTCCGCAGGACTCCGACATGAACGTCCGCGGTGTTCGCAACGATCCCTGCGAGACCAAGCCGGGGAAGCGCGCCCCGACGGTCGAGATGTGTGAAAGCGACGAGCAGTACGTCCCGCTCAACGACGGTCTGTTCTGGAAGGGTGATCCCAACGCCACGTTGAGCGGCCAGAGTGTGCCGCAGTACCCCAAGGGCGGCGCACCGTATTCACCGGGCGAGCACTGGCACCCACCCGCTGACTCGGCGGCACGGCCGCCGGTCGCCATCCCCTATGACCCGGCGACCGGAAACTACGTGGGCCCCGACGGCCGCCCCTACACCCAATCCGACCTGGCTTTTACTTCGAAAGGCAAGACATGGCAGAGCATGATGGTGCCGCCGAAAAAGCCGAATCCGTAGACGCCGCTGAACTCGTCGACGCGGAAAGCGCCGCCGACGAGCTCAATGCGGAGGATATCGACGCCGATGATACTGAAGACGTCGCGGACCAGGACACTGAAAAGTCAGCACGGCAGTGGGTTTCGGGCACCCGAGGCTTGATCGCGGCGGGTGTTGCCGCCATCCTGGCCTTGGTCGGGTTAGGGGGCTGGCTGGTCTACCGCGTGCACGAAGACAACCAGGTGCAGGCGCAGCGCAACCTGTACGTGCAAGTCGCGCGGCAGACCGCGATCAATCTCACCACGATCAACTACACCGAGGTCGATGCCGACATCAAGCGGGTCCTGGACTCGGCGACCGGCGCCTTTCACGATGAATTCCAGGACCGGTCGCAACCATTCGTCGAGGTCATCAAGAAAGTGCAGTCGAAATCGGAAGGCACCATCGCCGAGGCGGGGCTGCTCTCCTCTACGAAAGACCAAGCGCAAGTGCTCGTCGCGGTAGCGGTCAAGACGTCAATGGCCGCAGCGCCAGCAGACCAAGAGCCCCGCAGGTGGCGGATGCGCCTTACCGTCGACAAGACAGGGGATAGCGGCAAGGTGTCGAAGGTTGAGTTCGTGCCGTGAGCAACAGCCGAACCGCTCTCGTTGCGCAAGAGGAGGACTCCGCGATCTCCGGTGACGCTGATCCGGTCGCCGACGAGCTGCCGCCCAACGACGTTGCCGAGCGCGATGACTTGGCCGACGCGGCGGAGGCGGCCGACGACGCAGAATCACTTGACGTCGACGAAGGAGTGGCCGACGACGATGCGGAAGGAGCGCCGGCCGAGCAAGGCGCCCGGTTCTCCTGGGCTCGTCTGTTGGCTGCGGCACTGCCCGCGCTGGCATTGGTTTTGGCTCTGGGGGTCGGTTACTTGA
>NZ_DATMLH010000117.1:0-9175 GCF_035570115.1 Mycobacterium sp. | reverse complement strand
GACGCTGGTCTACGGGCATTCAGCGGGCGGGCTCATCGTGTCGCTATGGCTGGATCGGTTGCGCCGGCGCGGGGCGACGGCACGCGCCGGCGTCGGCGGCCTGGTGCTCAACAGCCCGTTCCTGGACCTGCATGGCCCGGCGATTGTGCGCCTGGGTTTGACCTCGGCCACGATCGCCGCGCTATCGCGACTGCGTACCAAGGGGGCAATCCGCTGGGAGGGCGACGGTGGTTACGGGTCCAGCCTGCACCGCGATTACTACGGGGAGTTCGACTACAACCTGGAATGGAAACCGCTGGGCGGCTTCCCGATTACCTTCGGCTGGTTACACGCCGTGCGCCGCGGCCAGACCCGGCTGCACCGCGGGCTCGACGTCGGCGTGCCCAACCTGATCCTGCGCTCGGATCACAGCGTGACCGAGGCCAAAGAGAACACAGACCCCACCGCCCTGCAATGCGGCGACGCCGTTCTCGACGTGGCACACATCGCCCGGTGGGCCGGCTGCGTCGGCAACCACAGCACCATCGTTCCGGTGACCGACGCCAAACACGATGTGTTCCTGTCGATGCCGCAGCCGCGGCAAGTGGCCTACCAGCAGTTGGACATCTGGCTCGATGACTATCTCGGCGCCAACTCCAACGCCACAACCCGGAACGGCTGAGGGGCCAGCGGATGGAAACCTACGATCTCGCGATCATCGGAACCGGTTCGGGCAACAGCATTCTCGACGAACGCTATGCGCGCAAGCGAGTCGCGATCTGTGAACAGGGGACATTTGGCGGAACCTGCCTGAACGTCGGGTGCATCCCCACCAAGATGTTTGTCTACGCCGCCGAAGTCGCCGAAACGATCCGCACCGCCGCCCGCTACGGAATCGACGCGCACATCGACCGGGTGCGTTGGGAGGACATCGTCTCGCGCGTCTTCGGGCGCATCGACCCGATCGCGATGAGCGGCGAAGACTACCGGCGGGCCTCCCCCAACGTTGACGTGTATGACCGGCACACCCGTTTTGGAGCGGTCCAGCCCGACGGCCGTTATCTGCTACGCACCGACGGCGGCGACGAGTTCACCGCCGAGCAGGTGGTGATTGCCGCCGGAGCACGAGCGGTGATCCCGCCGGCCATCCTGGAGTGCGGGGTCCACTACTACACCAGCGACACCATCATGCGGATACCGGAGTTGCCCGAGCACCTGGTCATCGTCGGAGGCGGTTTCGTCGCAACCGAATTCGCGCACATCTTCTCCGCGCTCGGTGTCCGGGTCACCTTGGTGATTCGCGGCGGCGCGTTGCTGCGGCACCTGGATGACACGCTGTGCGAACGGTTCACCCACATCGCGTCGACCAAATGGGAGTTGCGCACCCGCCGCAATGTCGTCGGCTCCCATCAGGACCGTTCCTGCATCGTGCTGGAACTCGATGACGGTTCGACACTGAGCACCGACGCCGTGCTGGTGGCCACCGGCCGGGTGCCGAATGGCGATCTGCTGGACGCCGAACAGGCCGGCGTCGACGTCGACGACGGCCGCGTCGTCGTAGACGAATACCAACGGACTTCGGCGCGCGGCGTTTTCGCGCTTGGCGATGTGTCGTCGCCGTACGAGCTCAAGCATGTGGCCAACCACGAAGCGCGCGTCGTGCAACAGAATCTGCTCTGCGACTGGGACGACACCGACGCGATGGTGGCCACCGACCACCGCTACGTCCCCGCCGCGGTGTTCACCGATCCGCAGATCGCCACCGTCGGGTTGACCGAGAATCAAGCCGTCGCAAAGGGTTTCGACGTGTCATGCACTATCCAGGACTACGGTGGCGTCGCGTATGGCTGGGCGATGGAGGACACCACCGGCATCGTCAAGCTCGTCGGCGACCGCGGGACCGGGCGACTCCTCGGTGCACACATCATGGGACACCAGGCCTCGTCGATCATCCAGCCGCTGATTCAGGCAATGAGCTTCGGGCTCCCTACCCCACAGATGGCTCGCGGTCAGTATTGGATTCACCCGGCGCTGCCGGAGGTCGTCGAGAACGCCTTACTTGATCTGTCCTGAAGAGCCGTCCTGCTGGCATTGCGGGCACAGGCCGTGCAGGGTGAGGCCGGCGCGTTCGGAAAGCGTGAACGAACTGCCCGCCATCGCATGTTCCAGTGCCGAGGCCAGTCGTCCGGCCGGCACTTCGATGATCGAGCCGCATCGGGTGCACACCGCGTGATGGTGCGGGTCGGCGGCCAGGCCGTAGGTGGTGACCCCGCCCTCGAGCGTCAGCGCATGCAGCACACCCTGATCGACGAGCGTGGTCACCGTGCGATAGATCGTCGCCAAGTCCGGCGGCTGGTCTTCGGTGGGCAGGCCCTCGCGCAGCCGCTGATCGATTTCGGCCACCGACAGATGACCGTGGATCGGCTCGAGCACTGCCAGGACCGCGATCCGAGACGCCATCCGACGCAGTCCATGGGCCCGCAGCAGTTCGCCGATCCGTTCGGTGATAGCCGGATCCAACGCCGAGGGCTTGGCCACCCACCCAGTATGCGCCTGCCAGACTGACCTGATGACCGGTTCGATCTGCGACGTGCTGCCGGCCGCGGCCGCGCTGCTGTCGGTTCCCGGTGCCGTGGACGCGCTCGGAGTATCGGAGTGGGTAAGCGATGTGAACCGCGTCGCGGTCGTGCTCGTCGACGGGATGGGCTGGCATCTGCTTCCGATGTTGGCCGCCGATGCGCCGCTGCTGGCGTCGGTGCTGGCCGGCGAGACCGGGCGGCTGGACGAACTCGCCTGCACCTTCCCCTCCACCACACCGACCAGCCTGGCGTCGTTGACCACTGGGGTAGCGCCCGGCCAGCACGGCATCCTCGGCTTCACCGTCAAGCTTCCCGATACCGACCGGGTGCTCAACCACATCGTTTGGCGTGACGATCCCCCGGCGGCCCAATGGCAGCCCGTCCCAACGTGGTTCGAGCGGGCGCAGCAGGCCGGCGTCGACGCGCGGGCCGTACTGCCCGCGACGTTCCTCGGCAGCGGCCTCACCGAGGCGACCTACCGTGGCGCGGAGCTGTGCGCCGCCAACCCCGACGACGACTACGCGCAATTAGTGGCCGACCAATTGCACGCGGCGCCCGGATTGCTCTACGCCTACACCGCCGAACTCGACACCGCGGCACACGTGTTCGGCATCGACTCACCGGAGTGGCACGCCGCCGCTGTCCGTGTCGACGCGCTGCTGACCCGACTGGTCGAGGCGCTACCGTCGGACGCCGCGCTGCTGATCACCGCCGACCACGGCGGTCTGAACGTGCCGGCAGATGAGCGGATCGACCTCGACGCCGATCCGCGGTTGAGTGCGGGCGTGCGCGCGGTCGCCGGCGATCCACGAGTCCGCTACCTGCACACCGAGCCGGGCGCGGCATCCGACGTGATCGCCGCGTGGGGCGAGCTGCTGAGCGGACGAGCCGACGTGCGCAGCCGCGACGACGCCGTCGCAGCCGGACTGTTCGGACCCGTGCGTCCCGATCACCTGCCCCGGGTCGGCGATGTCGTCGTCACCTGCAGCGGCGACGCGGCGGTGCTGGCCAGCGGTCACGAGCCCCCGGCAGTGGCGGATTTCGTCGGCTTTCATGGCGCGGCCACCCCTGCCGAGATCGCGATCCCGCTGATCACCTTCCGGGGTTGACCTCGGCTAGTTGCAAAAAACTTGCAGAATTCCTGCGAATCGTCCGCATGAGATGCACCGAGGGTCTACCGTCGTCGACGGTTGGGATTTTTTTTCAGATGGGACGCGACATGGCCGCTGACCCGCTCAGCAGGCAATGGTCGTCGTGGTCGCGGCTGCGGGCCGCCTTGACGCCCGACGAATGGCTGCGTCTGGGATCGATGTTCGGCGTGATCATCGCGCTGCACGTGATCGGTTGGGGGACACTGGTATTCATTGTCGAACCGGCGCACTTCAGTGTCGGAGACAAGGCGTTCGGCATCGGCATCGGGCTGACGGCCTACACCCTGGGACTGCGCCACGCCTTCGACGCCGACCACATCGCGGCGATCGACAACACCACCCGCAAGCTGATGAACGACGGGCAGCGGCCTCTTGGCGTCGGCTTCTTTTTCTCGCTCGGCCACTCGTCGGTGGTGTTTGGGCTGGCGCTGTTGATCGCGGCCGGGCTCAAAGCGATCATCGGGCCGGTCGAACAAGATTCCTCGAGCCTGCATCACTACGCAAGCTTGATCGGCACCAGCGTCTCGGGCGTATTCCTGTGTCTGATCGCCGTCATCAACGTGGTGATTCTGGCGGGCATCCTGCGCGTGTTCAACCAGATGCGTCGCGGCGTCTACGACGAAGACGAGCTCGAAGAACAGCTGAACAACCGCGGACTGCTCAACCGCTTGCTCGGCCGCTTCACCAAATCGGTCACCGCGTCCTGGCACATGTATCCGGTGGGTCTGTTGTTCGGGCTGGGTTTCGACACCGCGACCGAGGTGGCACTACTGGTGCTCGCCGGCACCAGCGCCGCGGCCGGCCTCCCCTGGTATGCCATCTTGTGTCTGCCGGTGCTCTTCACCGCCGGGATGTGCCTGCTGGATACCATCGACGGCTCGTTCATGAATTTCGCTTACGGCTGGGCGTTTTCCAACCCGGTGCGCAAGGTCTACTACAACATCACCATTACCGGGCTCTCGGTAGTGGTCGCGCTGCTGATCGGCAGTGTGGAATTGCTCGGCTTGCTCGCTGATCAGCTCGGTTGGAGCGGCGGATTCTGGAGCTGGCTGGGGGGTATCGACCTCAACGCGATCGGTTTCCTGATCGTCGGCCTGTTCGTGGTGACATGGGTTGGCGCCATGCTGATCTGGCGCTATGCCCGCATCGAGGAGAAGTGGACAGTGCAGGCCGAACGCGTCGGGTGAAACGCGTCAACGAGTGGGCTTGGCTTCACGCCAGGCCCCGTTCGCCGCCGCGCCAAAACCGCGTCTGACTCGAAATCGCCACAGCTCTGGCCTATCAGGGACTCGAGCTCGGTGGCGTGCTGCCCAAATGCGGCGGGGATACGTTAAGCGGCGCTGGAACTTTCGACTACGATATCGCACCCGACGCAGCCGGGCCACAGATCGAAACCGAAGACCGTAACTTTCCATCCGGTCCCTCGCGGGTTGCCTGCTGTCTGAAATTAGCCTGCGCCATGCTATTTCGACGCACGCACCGACACAAACAACACCGGCCGGGGCTGGTCATTTTCGAAGGAGTATCCCAATGTCGTTCGTGTCCATCGTACCGGAAATGCTGTCCAAAGCAGCGGGCAATCTGCAATCAGTCGGGGCCGCCCTGGCTGCCGAGAACGCGGCGGCAGTGGCGCCGACCACCGGCCTGATCCCGGCCGCCGCCGACCAGGTATCGGCCTTGACCGCAATGCAATTCGCTGCGCACGCAGAGATGTACCAGGCGGTCAGCGCGCAGGCAGCGGCGCTGCACCAGATGTTCGTGACGGTGTTGTCGACCAGCGCCGACTCGTATACAGCCACCGAAGCCGCCAACGCGATCGCAGCGAGCTGAGGAGCGTCAGGCCATGGATTTCGCAGCGCTACCACCAGAAGTCAACTCCGGGCTCATGTATACCGGCCCGGGTTCCGGCCCGATCATCGCCGCCGCAGCGTCCTGGGACCGATTGGCCACCGAGGTATCTTCGGCAGCAACCGATTACGGGTCGGTGGTCTCCAGCCTGACCAGTGGTCCATGGCAGGGTCCCGCGTCGGCGTCGATGGCCGCCGCCGCCGCACCGTACGTGTCGTGGATGAGCGCCACCGCGGCGCAAGCCGAACAAGCCGCGGGCCAAGCCAAAGCGGCAGCCGGCGCCTACGAAACCGCATTCGGGTTGACGGTGCCCCCGTCGGTCATCGCGGCCAACCGAACGTTGTTGGCATCGCTGATCTCGACGAACATCCTCGGCCAGAACACCCCGGCGATCGCAGCCACCGAAACCCACTACGCGGAGATGTGGGCCCAGGACGCCGCGGCGATGTACGGCTACGCCGGATCCTCCGCGGCCGCATCGACATTGACGCCGTTCGCCGAGCCACCGGTAACCACCACTGCGACGGGAGCGGCAGCGCAGGCCGGCGCCGTCGCGCAGGCCACCGGCACCGGAACACAAACGACGGTCTCGCAACTGGCGACCGCCGTCCCCGCCGCGCTACAAGCGCTCGCTGCCCCCGCGACGTCGACGTCGGCGTCGACCTCGTCGGGGTTGGAGTCGGGGCTCATGAACGTCCTCAACTTCCTGACCGGGAACGGGTCCGGAACGGGGCTGTCGGCAATCTTCAACGACGTGTTCGGCTCGAGTGGCTTGGGCCTGAACAACAACCTCTGGAACACCATCTTCTCGTCGGGTTTCTACATGCCCGGCAACTGGTTGGGCACCATGACGGATCTGGTCGGCCTCCAGAGTCTCAGTGGCGCCGGTGAAGCGGCAAATGCGGCGGGCAATGCGGCCGGTGCCGCGGCGGGCGCGGCCGACGGGCTCGGCGGCGCACTGGCGGGCCCGGCCGCGGGAGTCGGTGAGCTGGGCGGTGGTGTTGGCGGCGCCGTGTCAGCGGCCCTGGGCCGCGGTACGCCGTTGGGAGCGCTGGCCGTTCCGCCCAGTTGGAATGCGATCGCCCCGGTGACAAGCCCTCTTGCCCCGACGTTGGGGGGTGCTCCACTCAGCGCGCCCCCGGCGGTCGCGGCCGGCATGCCCGGAATGCCGTTCGCGAATGCGGCCGGAAACCACGTCAACGGCGTAACTCCCAAGTACGGGTTCCGCCCGATGGTGGTGGCACACCCACCCGCGGCCGGGTAACCCCTACAGCGGAGTGGTGTAGGCGGCGCTGATGCCGCCGTCGACCAAGAACGTCGCCGCGGTGATGAACGACGCGTCGTCACTGGCCAAAAATGCTACGGCAGCCGCGATTTCGTCGGCCTCGGCGAAGCGGCCCATCGGTACGTGTACCAGTCGCCGCGCGGCCCGGTCGGGATCCTTCGCGAAAAGCTCCTGCAGCAGTGGGGTATTCACCGGCCCGGGGCACAGCGCGTTGACCCGGATGCCCTGCCGCGCGAACTGCACGCCGAGCTCGCGGGACATGGCCAACACCCCGCCCTTGGAGGCGGTGTAGGAGATCTGCGAGGTGGCCGATCCCATCACCGCGACGAACGACGCCACGTTGACGATCGACCCCTTGCCTGCCGGCGCCATGTGCCGCAACGCCGCCCGGCAGCACAGGTATACCGATTTCAGGTTGACGTCTTGTACCCGCTGCCATACCGGCAGCTCGGTGTTCTCGATCAGCTCGTCGTCCGGTGGCGAGATGCCCGCGTTGTTGACCGCGATGTCGACCGATCCATAAGTGTCCGCCGCGGTGTCGAACAACCTGTTGACGCTGAGCTCATCCGAAACGTCCACCTCGAGATACAGGCCGCCCAGTTCGTCGGCGGCCGCCGCACCGGTCTTCCCGTCGATGTCGCCGATGACCAGGGTGGCTCCCTCGGCGTGCAGCCGCCGGGCCGAAGCCAGGCCGATACCGCCGCCTCCGCCGGTGACAACGGCGACCCTGCCGGCCAGCCGCCGACTCAGGTCCGTACTCATTTGCTCATCAGCTCACCCGTCCGCTCGCGTATGACCGCGCCGCCTCGACGATCGCCGAGAACAATCGCAGGTCGTCCAAACTCTCCTCGGGATGCCACTGCACCGCGAGCACGAAGCCGTTCCCGGGCAGCTCCAGCGCCTCGACGACGCCGTCGGCGTCCCACGCGCTGACCATCAGGCCCTCGCCGAGCTCGGCGACGGCCTGATGGTGATAGCACTTCGCGTCGACGGTTTCACCAACCAGCTCGGCCAGCCGGGTGCCCGGCACCGTGCGCACCGGCAGCGTGGTGAACACCGCGTTGCCGGCCCGATGCCCGCTGTGTCCGACGACGTCAGGCAAATGCTGATGCAGCGTTCCACCAAGCGCGACGTTGAGCACCTGCGCTCCGCGACAGATGCCCAGCACCGGCAGCTCGCGCTTGAGGGCCGCGTTCAGCAGCGTGAACTCCCAGGCGTCGCGCTCACGGCCGGGCTGGTCGGTGGCCGGATGCGGCTGCTGCCCGTAGGCGGCGGGGTCGACGTCCTTGCCGCCGGTGATCAACAGCGCGTCGAGGCCGTCGAGCACCCGCTCGGCGATGTCGGGATCCACCGGTTGCGGCGGTAGCAGCACTGCCATTCCGCCGGCCGCCGTGACGCCTTGGAAGTAGACGGCGGGAAGAAAGCTGGCCTGAACATCCCATACGCCGGTCTGCGCTCGACTCAGGTAGGTGGTCAGGCCGACGACGGGTCTGAGCCTTGATTGCCCGGCTTCTCCTCGGGCCGTTCCGCCCCGCATCGTCGCCGGATCAGAGCTTGATTGCCCGGCTTCTCCTCGGGCCGTTCTGGCCCGCATCGTCGCCGGATCAGAACCGCTCAAAACCGCGCACCCTCTCCCAATCCGTCACTGCCGCATTGAATGCGTCCACCTCGACGCGGGCGTAGTTGACATAGTGATTCACCACCGCGTCTCCGAATGCCTCTCGGGCGACCGCTGACGCGTCGAACAGCGTCATCGCTTCGGCCAGCGTAGCGGGCAGACGCTCGATGTCGCCCGTCGTCTCGTACGCATTGCCGGAGCACGGCTCCGGTAACTCCAGGCCCTTCTCGATGCCGTGCAGTCCGCCGGCGATCAGCGCCGCGACGGCCAGGTACTGGTTCACGTCGCCGCCGGGCACCCGGCATTCCACCCGCAAGTTGTCGCCGTGACCGACGACGCGCAGTGCGCAGGTCCGGTTGTCCACGCCCCACGCCACCACCGTGGGCGCGAAGCTGCGATCGGCGAACCGCTTGTAGGAGTTGATGTTCGGCGCGTACTGCAACGTCAGCTCCCGCAACGTGGCCAACTGGCCGGCGACAAAGTTGCGAAACGTCGGCGACATGCCGAATGGTTGACCGTCCTCGGCGGCGACCGGAGAACCATCGGCCGACCGCAGCGACATGTGAATGTGGCAGCTGTTGCCTTCGTGCTCATCGTATTTCGCCATGAACGTCAGCGATTTGCCGTGCTGGTCGGCGATTTCCTTCGCGCCGTTCTTGTAGACGCCGTGGTTGTCACAGCTGACCAGCGCCTCGTCGTAGCGGAACCCGAGCTC